>DASRIM010000429.1:0-14231 GCA_035649995.1 Pyrinomonadaceae bacterium
CGAGGTGAGGTGAACCACGGATAATACGGATCCATGTTAGCGGATAACACGGATCCGTGTTATCTGTGGTTCTACTTACTGTCCTTCGCTACCGCACCGGCGGGGTTCGCCAAGGCTGCGATCCTCGCCTTCATTGCCGCAGTCAAAGTATCAACTTCCTCGGGCGTGTAGTTCGCTGCCCGGAAAGCGTCTTTAATCTGCTCGTCGCTCAAGCCTTTGAACCGGTCGCTCAGCCAGCGAGCGTCCGCGACGGTCATGTTCTCAAACAGCTTCTGGTTCTTGCCGCTGTAATTAAACGCGATGACGTCGCCGTTCACTGCCTTGATGAAGTCAGCCTTGACGTAATCCTTAGGCTCATTGCGGCTGCGAGAGAAGAAGCCGCCGGTCTTGCCGAAGGAACCGCCGAGATCGCTGATGATGTAGCGTAACTCATTCTCCCCGGTGGACTCGTTACGCGTGGCCAGGATCTCGTTGTTGTCGTCTTTCATGTCCCAGTTGTTGATCATGATCATGAGGATCTTCAGGCCCCGAAACTCAGGCGTGTTCTGGAACGGGTTGTTTTCCCACATCCAATTGCCGACGCGGTCCACGCTCTTCGGCCGCGCCTCGAGGCGAACGTTTTCAAACTCGCCTTTGCCTTCGATCTTCAGTTTCGGAATGAGGTAAGCGATTTCGGTCTCGTATCCCAGCGCCCAGAGCAGGCGATTGGCTGCTGTGTCGGGTTGCGCTTCTTTGCCGAGTTTGGCGATCCACTCGTTGCCCTTGGCGTCTTTGACGCGATACTTGGTCGAATAACCGCCGGTCTTGTTTTCGATGAAAGTGACGCGGCTGATGTCGGGCTTCATTGCCTCGCCGCCTGCACCGAGCAAGAGGTTGCGGCTCGCGGCGTCGGTGGGCTCGCGCCAAAAGACGGGCGTTCCGGTCGGGATCTTCTTTTCTTTTTTATCTTTGTCGTTTTGTGCCGAGACGGTAAGAGGAAGGGCCAGCAATAAGACTAGCAGGCTGACGCGCCAATATTCGAATTTGGTACGCAACATGATTTTCTCCACGCTGTAAGTTTCTGGTACGGGACTGACATAGTCTCCGTCTTGTTAACGCGCACAAAACGAGAGAAATGTGTCAGTTACCTGTGACCGCCCATGTTTAAGGCAACACAGATACCTGAGATCCGTGGAGATCAGTGTTTTTACGGGGTAGGTGGAGTCGCGCCGCGGGGCGTTATCCATAATTCGACAAACAGCTCGTTGCGCGGGCTGCCGACGAGCGTCACGATGCGGTGCTCATCCAGGCCTCGCGAATTGACGAGGTAATCGACGATGTGCTTCGCGTGCTCCTGCACTTCACCGCGCCGCGAGTTGCGGCCCGGATGGATGATGACATGCGCCGTCGCAGTCGGATCGTTCTGCAACTCGATAACGAAATTATCAAGCCGCGCTTTTTCATCGTTGCGTGCAATATCCGGAAACTCGTCAAACCTGCGCGCGTTAATCTTCGGCAACGGAATCGAAACGCCACACTCAGCGGAACAGATCAGCGATCCATACCCACCCATTGAAAGCGACGCACGCACCGTATCTCCGGCGAGACCAGTGGTGTCGACCTTGATCGTATTCGTCCCCTGTCCCTCGAGGATCTTCCCGGCCGAGACGGTCCAGTTATAGGCCGGCGTGATCGACGGCGTCCCGCCGCTGTACCGCGACGTAAACGTCAACGGCTGATCGATGCCGATATTCGTCGGGCAGACGATCTCGACAGTCGGACAGACAGGCGGAATCACCGGACACGGATTGACCAGCACGGTCACGGAAGAGAACGCCTGACACCTGCCTTCGTTACCATTCGTTTCAATGTCGAGCGACGCTTTGTGGTAACCGGGCTTCAGTCCAGTCAAATCCCAGGTAACCTCCGGCCCATCGCCGGTGATCACGCCGCCGCTCGTCGTCCAGCGATACTTGATCGGGTATCCGCCGGGCGAAACGGCGCGCGCGTTGAGTTTCACTTTTGGTCCACCTGCTTCGGTACAGGCACTGACGGCAGCAGCGTTAGACGTCAGACTGAGCGTCAACGGCGCGTTGGCGGACGAGACGACCGTCGGTTTTTGGGCGTGTGCATGATGCGAAAGTAGCAGGGCGGCCAGGGCAAATGGCGCCAACAGGTATCGGATCATGCGGGGGTTTCCGTTTCTAGGCATTTCCACTCCTTAGAAAACTAACAACAAAACGTGTTTTCCACTTCGTGACACTCTGTCGGTTTGCTGGTTTGACTCGCCGTCGAAATTGGCGTTAGATAAGCGTGCTTCTTTCCCCAACCTAAGGCTTGTTCGACGAGACGCTGAGTTCCTACGAGATGAGACGAATTCTCTTATTCTGCTCCGTCTGTTTATTGATCTTTATCGTTGGTTGTAAACGGAGCGGTCAGCAATCTACGAATAATAGTGCCGGAACGGCGGAAGTGTCCAACGGTTTATCCGGCGACCAAACACAGGCGAAAGCGCTGCTGGACAAGGGCAAACAGCTTTACCGCGATGACCAGGACACGGACGCTGTCGCCGCGTTCGAACAGGCCGTCAAGCTCGATCCCAACCTCGCCGAAGCCCATTTTCGTCTGGGATTGGGGTACGAAGCGCTCAATAAACGCGAGGAAGCGGAGTCGGAATACAAAAAGGCAGTCGAGGCATACAAAAAGTACTTCGACTCGAACCCTGACGATGCCGAGGCGCACTACAATCTCGGCCAAACGTACGCGAACCTCGGTCAGTACAGCGAAGCGATTCGCGAATACCGCCAGGCGACGAAGTTAAAACCGGACGATCCCGACATCTACTTCGACCTTGGAACGGCGCATACGAAACTGGCGCAGTATGAACCCGCGGCGGCGGCGTTTTCGAAGTCGCTGGAGATCGATCCGGAGTATTACCGGGCGGAAGACGCGCTTGCCGAAGCGAAGGAAGGCATCAAGCGGATCCGGGCGGGGAAGAAGCACCAGACAGACTTATTGAAGAAACAGAAGGAAGAGGAGTTGAAGAAGGCCGGTTTAGTGCCGTCGCCGTCTCCGCAGGATTAACATGGCTACTTACACACCGCCACCATATTTTCCGCAGAGCTCTCTGGCGCCGCCCGACAAAAACAGGTATCGGAAATTCAAGCTCGTGATCGTGTTGTTGAGTTTGGTTCTGGTGGTAATCATCGGCGCGGCCGGATACGGCGTCTGGCAATTGTTAAAGTGGTTATTTTAAAGACACGGAGCCGTGGTCGTGTCCTAATCTGAGTTCTGGAATCGTGAGGTTGGCATGTTGTCCGGCAGAGTTTAATCCGCTCATGAGCGCCTCAAGTAAGCTTTTCCTCGCCGGCGTGATCCTGTGCTTCGGAGCATTTGGCAGTGCTCACAAGGCTATGCTTCACGAAGAAGCGAGTAGTCGTTTAAATGGGTTCACGATTAGTCATGGGTACAGCCCGGCATCAGTCTGGGATTATCTATTCTTCTTTTTGCTAACGTGTTCCATCGGCTTAATTGTCGCGGCGGTAAAACTGCGCCGATAGAACAACCAAAAGGCGTATCTCAGATTAGGACACTAACCGTGGCCGTAGTACTGGTTCAGTTTGGCCCTTCCGATATCAAGAACAGGTCAGGAAGGGGGCAAGCGTAGCGCGCCCCCGCAGCATCGACGGCGGGGGCGTTGCCCCCTTCCTGACTTGTCCTGCCAGCCAGGCGCTTCTAGTTTTCAAACTGAACCAGTACCCGGCCCCGTGGTTCGCTTGACACAAGCGCTCCCCGTTCGTATAGTGTGCCGTTTCGGACACGGGGGTCTGAAGTAAAGAATAAGCAACGTCCAATTGGTTCTGTCGGTGTGGAGGCGTTGCTCGGCCAGGCGGTAAATGGCCGTTGACAATTATTGTGGCGTAAATGGCGCGCGTAGCGACTCGCCTCTGGCCGGTCGTCCCCTCGCGTGCTCGCGCGAAGTGAGAACTTCTCGCCTGAATAAGCGACGCCACAGAAAAGTTCCGGCTTAAGGGAAGCCACGATCCACGCCCACCGCTACTAAAGCGAAGTCAGAACGTCCCTAACAACCAATTTACCTAACAGGGCAGCAGCCTGCGCTGACTGCCGGACTAGTTCCGGAAAGAGGCAGGCACGGCCCATTTTTGCGCGTTTTGCGGCGCGCAGCTTTTAAAAAAGAAATCACCGTGGTTTTCAAAGAGGGAAACAGTGCCGACGATTAATCAGCTCGTTCGTAAAGGCCGTCAGCAGGTCAAGTACAAGACAGCCAGCCCCGCGCTCCAGAGTTCGCCTCAGAAGCGCGGTGTTTGTACTCGCGTCTACACGCAAACGCCGAAGAAACCCAACTCGGCGTTGCGCAAAGTGGCGCGCGTGAGGCTCACCAACGGCATCGAGGTCACTACCTACATTCCGGGTGTCGGCCACAACCTCCAGGAGCACTCGATCGTGCTTATCAGGGGCGGCCGTGTGAAAGACCTGCCCGGCGTCCGCTATCACGTGATTCGCGGAACGCTCGATTCAGTCGGTGTTGCCGATCGCAAGCAGGGACGTTCGAAGTACGGCGCGAAGCGGCCGAAAGCGAGTGCCAAGTAAAGAGATAACGATATGCCAAGACGACGAGTAGCCGAACGACGCGAAGTGCTTCCGGATCCTGTTTATAACAGCCCGCTCGTGACCAAGTTCATCAGCGGCGTCATGTGGGCGGGAAAGAAATCGGTAGCCGAAGGCATTTTTTACGATGCGATGCGCCAGATTGGCGACAAGACCGGCGAAGAGCCGTTGAAAGTCTTCAAACGCGCCATCGACAACGTGAAGCCCACAGTCGAAGTGAAGTCGCGGCGCGTCGGCGGATCGACGTACCAGGTCCCGATTGAAGTACACCAGGAGCGGCGCGGCGCCCTGGCAATTCGCTGGATAGTTTCATACGCGCGCGGCCGTGGCGAGAAGACGATGACCGATCGCCTCGCGGCGGAGATTTTGGACGCAGCTAACAATCGCGGCAACGCAGTCAAGAAAAAGGAAGACACGCATCGCATGGCCGATGCAAACAAAGCGTTTGCGCATTACAAGTGGTAACGAGGTAATCCGTGTCAACACGGATTGAACGTAATGGCTAAGCACGATTTAAGTAAATTCAGGAACATCGGCATCATGGCCCACATCGATGCCGGTAAGACCACCACCACGGAACGTATCCTTTATTACACGGGCATCACGCACAAGATCGGCGAGGTGCACGAGGGTACGGCGACCATGGACTGGATGGAACAGGAACAGGAGCGCGGTATCACCATCACCAGCGCGGCCACAACCTGTTTCTGGGAAAGAAATGGCGTCGATCACCGCATCAACATCATCGACACGCCCGGGCACGTCGACTTTACGATGGAAGTCGAACGCTCGCTGCGCGTGCTCGACGGCGCTGTCGCCGTTTTTGACGGCGTCGCGGGTGTCGAACCGCAGTCGGAGACGGTCTGGCGTCAGGCCGACAAGTACGGCGTTCCGCGCATCTGCTTCATCAACAAACTCGATCGCGCCGGCGCGTCGTTCGAGCGTTCATTCGAATCGATCATCTCTCGCCTGGGCGCGAATCCCGTCGCATTGCAGATTCCCATCGGCCTCGAAGATCAGCTCAAGGGCGTGATCGACCTGGTCCAGATGAAGGGACTGATCTGGAAAGACGAGACGAAGGGCGCTGAATACGAAGTCGTCGAAATTCCCGAAGAGTTGAAAGACGAAGCCGCCGCCGCTCGCGAGAAGCTGATCGAGGCGGTCGCGAGCATTGACGACGACCTGATGCACAAGTACCTCGAGGGCGAGGAGATTTCGGAAGCCGAGATTCGCAAGGCGCTGCGCGCCGGGACGATCAGCTTGAAGCTCGTCCCTGTCGTCACCGGTTCCGCGTTCAAGAACAAAGGCGTGCAGACGCTGCTCGACGCTGTTGTCGACTACCTGCCGTCGCCGCTCGATATTCCGCCGGTTGAAGGCATGAACCCGAAGACCGGTCAGGTCGAGGCGCGTCCGCCTGAGGCGAGTGCGCCGTTTTCCGGCCTGGTCTTCAAGATCATGGCTGACAAGCACCTGGGCCAGTTGTCGTTCGTCCGCATCTACAGCGGATCGATCAAGGCGGGCTCATACGCTTACAACCCGATCAAGGACACGAAGGAACGCGTCGGCCGCCTGATGCGCATGCACGCGAACAAGCGTGAAGACATTGAAGACGCCAGCGCCGGCGAGATCATCGCCATCGGCGGCATGAAACAGGTGACGACCGGCGACACGATCTGCGACGACAACAAGCCGGTCGTGCTCGAGGCGATGGAGTTTCCCGCGCCCGTTATTCGCGTGGCTGTCGAACCGAAGACTCGCCAGGACCAGGACAAGCTCGGTGTGGCGCTGAACCGTTTGGCCCAGGAAGATCCGTCGTTCAACGTTTCGACCGATCAGGAGACCGGGCAGACGATCATCGCCGGCATGGGCGAGCTGCACCTCGAGATCATCGTCGATCGCATGAAGCGCGAGTTTGGCGTTGAAGCGAACGTCGGCAAGCCGCAGGTCGCGTATCGCGAGACGATCACGCGCCCGGCCGCAGGCAAAGAGGTTTACAAGAAGCAGACCGGTGGACGCGGCCAGTACGGTCACGTCGAGATCGAGATCGAGCCGGCGCCCGGCGAAGGTTTCGTCTTCGTCAACGAGATCACCGGCGGCGCGATTCCGAAGGAATACATCAAGCCCGTCGAGCAGGGCATTCGCGACGCGATGGAGCGCGGCTTCCTCGCCGGCTACGAGATGGTGGACATCAAGGTCCGGCTCGTGTTCGGTAGCTATCACGAAGTCGACTCCGACGAGCGTTCGTTCCACATCGCCGGTTCGCTGGCGTTTCAGGATGCGGTCAAGAAAGCCGGTCCGGTACTGCTCGAGCCGATCATGCGCGTCGAAGTTGTCACGCCGAACGACTACACGGGCGCTGTCAACGGCGACTTGAATTCACGCCGCGGACGGATCGAGAGCATGGAGCCGCGCGTCGGTGGCGCGCAGGTGATCACGGCTTTCGTGCCGCTGTCGGAGATGTTTGGATATACCACTGACTTGCGTTCGGCCACGCAGGGCCGCGCCACTTCCACGATGCACTTTGAGAGGTACGAACAAGCCCCAAAGCAGATCGCTGAAGAGGTGATCGCCAAGGTCCAGGGGGTAGCAAGGTAGCGCTCTAACGGGCACAGATCTCTACGGTCTGTGCCTTTTTCGTTTCAACCAAACCCAGGCTGACACGCCTGCGAGTACACGGGGACTAAAGAGATGTCGAAGGAAAAATTTGACCGTTCCAAGCCGCACGTGAACATCGGGACGATCGGGCACGTGGACCACGGGAAGACGACGCTGACGGCGGCGATCACGAAAGTGCTGGCAAAGCACAATCCGAAGGTGCAGTTTGTGGCGTTTGACCAGATCGACAAGGCGCCGGAAGAGAAGGCGCGGGGCATCACGATCGCGACGGCGCACGTGGAGTACGAGACGGCCAACCGGCACTACGCGCACGTTGACTGTCCGGGTCACGCCGACTACGTGAAGAACATGATCACGGGCGCGGCGCAGATGGACGGAGCGATTCTGGTGGTGGCGGCGACGGACGGGCCGATGCCGCAAACGCGCGAGCACATTCTGCTGGCCCGACAGGTAGGCGTGCCGGCGATGGTGGTGTTCATGAACAAGGCGGACGCGGTCGACGATCCGGAGCTGCTGGAACTGGTGGAACTGGAAGTGCGCGAGCTGTTGAGCGCCTACGAGTTTCCCGGCGACGAGATCCCGGTGATCAAAGGCTCGGCGTTGAAGGCGCTGGAAGGCGACCCCGAATGGGAGAAGACAGTGGACGAGCTGATGGCGGCGGTGGACAGCTACATCCCGACGCCGGAGCGCGATATTGAAAAGCCGTTTTTGATGCCGGTGGAAGACATCTTCACGATTCAGGGTCGCGGCACGGTGGCCACGGGTCGCGTGGAGCGCGGCAAGGTGAAGGTGAACGAGACTGTGGAGATAGTTGGCATCCGTCCGACAACAAAGACCGTGGTGACGGGCGTCGAGATGTTCAAGAAGCTGCTGGACGAAGGTGTGGCAGGCGACAACGTCGGCTTGCTGCTGCGCGGCATTGAGCGCAAGGACATCGAGCGCGGCCAGGTGATCTCGAAGCCGGGTTCGATTACGCCGCACACGAAGTTCAAGGCGGAAGCGTACGTGCTGACGAAGGAAGAAGGTGGACGTCACACTCCGTTCTTCACGGGTTATCGGCCGCAGCTTTACTTCCGCACGACGGACGTGACTGGCATCGCGCACTTGCCCGAAGGAGTGGAGATGGTGATGCCTGGCGACAACGTGGCGATGTCGATCGAGTTGATCGCACCCATCGCGATGGAGAAGGGATTGCGCTTCGCAATTCGTGAAGGCGGTCGCACGGTTGGCGCCGGAACAGTTTCAGAAGTGATTGAATAGTCAGTAGTCAGTGGTCCGTTGTCAGTTGCATGGCGCGAGCTACGGACAACTGACCACGGACAACGGACAAGGATTTGAGTTATGCCACGCGACAATATCGTACTTCAGTGTAACGAGTGTAAGAGTCGAAACTACGTTACGACCAAAAACAAGAAGACGACCCCGGACCGACTGGAGTTCAGCAAATTCTGTCGCCGCTGCCGACGCCACACGGGTCACAAAGAGACCAAGTGAGCCATTGATTAAGAGTGCAGGGGTATAGTGTCAACGGTTAGCACGTCGGTCTCCAAAACCGAAAGTCCGGGTTCGAATCCTGGTACCCCTGCCATGCTGGGATCTGGGATCTCAGATCTGAGATCCCAAAGGTAGTTTGAATATGGCTGAAACAAAAAATCCAGACGCGCCGATTGTAGCGCCGCGCGCCGCCCGTTTTGGTGAGGGGCCGGAGGGCAACGTTGCGCGTCAAGAGCGCGGCCAGTCCGGTCGCCAGAGTGGACCGGGACGCCTCGGCCAGTTTTTGCACGACGTGCGCGCCGAGATGAAGCGTGTTTCTTGGCCGAGCGCCAGCCACGTCCAGAACACGACCATCATCACGATCATCGCGGTGATCTTCTTCGCGGTTTACCTGTTCGTAGTAGATCAGGCGCTGTCGCGCTTGATTGTTGGGCTTGAATGGCTGGTTGAGAAGATAGCAAGGGCTTTGGGCCTCGCCTGAAGGAAAAGAGTTTCTAATGCAGCAGTGGTTTATCCTTCATACGTACTCGGGACACGAGAAAAAGGTTCGCGATAGCCTGAAGGCGCGGATCCGCGACACCGACCTCCAGAACGAAATCATTGAGGTGTTGGTGCCGACGGAGACGGTGGTCGAGATGCGCGGCAACAAGCGTATCGAGTCGTCGCGGATGTTTTACCCGGGATATGTACTGGTGCAGATTGAGTGCGACGACCGCGGCCATATTCCCGACAACGTCTTTCACATGATCAAGTCGACGCCGAAGGTCACGGGTTTTGTCGGGGGCCACAATCCGACGCCGCTGACGCCGCAGGAAGTCGATCAGATCGTTCACAACGTGACCGAAGCCGCGGAGAAGCCGAAGCCGAAGTTCTCGTATGCGGCGGGTGAGACGGTGCGCATCAAGTCGGGACCGTTCCAGAGTTTTACAGGCAAAGTTGAAGAAGTTAATGAAGATAAGTCGACGCTGAAGGTGACGGTGACGATTTTTGGACGCTCGACTCCGGTTGAATTGAATTTCCTGGACGTCGAAAAAGTCACCTTTGCGGAAGAAGAGTAATTTATGGCGAAGAAAATCACAGGTTACATCAAACTTCAGGTCCCGGCGGGCAAAGCGAATCCGGCGCCGCCAATCGGACCGGCGCTGGGTCAGCACGGCGTGAACATCATGGAGTTCTGCAAGGCGTTCAACGCCAAGACGTCGCAGATGGATCCCGACCTCAAGATCCCGGTCGTGATCACGGTCTTCGCGGATCGCTCGTTCACTTTCGAGACGAAGACGCCGCCCGCGGCAGACCTGCTCAAGAAAGCCGCCGGTATTCCAAAGGGCTCCGGCAAGCCGAACCGCGAAAAGGTCGGAACGATTTCCAAAACAAAGATTGAAGAGATTGCAAAAACGAAACTACAGGATCTGAATACCACAAGTCTGGAATCTGCGATTCGAACTATCGAAGGTACTGCCAGACAAATGGGCCTCACTGTCGAGTAGGTCCGATCAGAGGGAGGGACTCGCAATTCCCGTTAGCACCTCAGGAGTCAATAATGAAAAAACACGGAAAGAAGTATCGCGCTGCGCTCGAAAAGCTCGAGCCCGGGCGCAAGTATGATTTGACGACGGGCGTCGCCAAAGTCAAAGAGATCGCTTTCGCAAAGTTTGACGAGACAGTCGAGTTGACAGTGTGGCTTGGCGTCGACCCGCGCAAGGCCGACCAGTTGGTGCGCGGCACGCTCGTGTTGCCGCACGGCCTCGGCAAGTCGAAAACAGTGCTCGTGATCGCGCAGGGCGACAAGCTCCGTGAAGCTGAAGAAGCAGGCGCTGACATCGTCGGCGGCGAAGACATTGTCAACCGGATCAAAGGCGGTTGGACAGACTTCGACGCAGTGATTGCAACGCCGGACATGATGCGTCTCGTCGGCGGTCTGGGAAAGATCCTCGGCCCGCGCGGGCTGATGCCCAACCCGAAGACGGGCACGGTCACGTTCGACGTCGCCAACGCAGTCCGAGAGACGAAAGCCGGTAAGGTCGAGTATCGCGTCGACAAGACGGGCGTCATTCACGTCGGCGTCGGCAAGGTTTCATTCGAGAACGACAAGCTGCGCGAAAACGCGAAAGCGCTGCTCGACGCAGTCGTAAAAGCGAAGCCGGCGACCGCCAAAGGCAAGTACGTGAAAAAGGTGAACCTGGCGTCGACGATGAGCCCCGGGGTTCTGCTCGACGAGGCCGCGTACGCGAAATGAATTGAGGGGAGTTTCAGGTGGTGTCCTGGTTCGAAAATTCCCTATATCAGTGTTCCCATGAGTGCTGGTTTAGCTGGCGTTACGGATATAAGAAGAACACGGATTAACGGAATCACGGTCAGGTTAGGACGCTACCGGAGTTTCAGGAGCGAGAGTAATGAAGACGAGAGAACAAAAACAGAAAGACCTCGAGGAACTCATCGCGCGATTCAAGGACGCGAGAGCGGCGATGGTGGTTGGTTTCCAGAAGATGACGGTCGCGAAAGACCAGGAGCTGCGCAATCAGTTGCGCGAAGCCGGTGTTTCGTACGAGGTCGTGAAGAACACGTTGGCCCGCAGGGCTTCGGAAGGCACGGCGCTCGAGGGAGCGACCGAACATTTCAAAGGTGTGACGGCGGTGGCATTGAGCAACGGCGATCCGGTTGGTTTGTCGAAAGCGATTTCGAAGTTTGCGAAAGCAAACCCCGACATCTTTACGTTCAAGGCCGGGATTGTCGAAGGCAAAGTGGTGGCGCTCAACGAAGTTGAAGCCATCGCGAGTTTGCCGTCGAAGGAAGAGTTGATTTCCAAAGTGATGTTTCTCATCAACTGCCAGGCGCAGCGTTTGGTTACGGTCATTTCGGCGGTGCCGCGCAACTTGGCGATAGTTATCAAGCAGATCGGTGAACAGAAGACCGCGTAGGATTTTGAGGAGGATAGAAAGGTTATCATGGCAGCAACACGCGAAGACGTAATCGAATTTTTGAAAAACATGACGCTCCTGGAGGCTTCACAGCTCGTGAAGGACCTGGAAGAGACCTTCGGAGTTTCGGCGGCGGCAGCGGCAGTGGCGGCAGCGCCGGCGGCTGGAGCCGGTGGCGGTGAAGCAGCAGCCGCGGCGGAAGAGAAGACCGAGTTTGACGTGATCCTGCAAGCCATCGGCGGCAACAAGATCAACGTGATCAAGGTCGTCCGCGAGGTTACTGCGCTTGGTTTGAAGGAAGCCAAGGATCTGGTAGAAGCAGCCCCTAAAGCAGTCAAGGAAGGCGTTTCGAAGGAAGAAGCCGAAACGATCAAGCAAAAACTGTCGGATGCGGGTGCGACAGTCGAAGTTAAGTAAGTAACACGGGTGATCCGGATAACAGTCCGGATTGAGACGGATCGAGCTTACTTGACAGGGCATTATCAACTGGCTAAGTTAAGGGAGTATTGGAGGCGCTGGCGTTACTCCCAAAAAATTTGATGGAACGATCCGCCGCTTTGCGAAGAAGCGGTCAGGGCCTTGTGCGCTCTGACCGCCTTTCGGCGTCTCCGGGATTTAGGCATTCGGTAATTTACTAAGGAATCTCACATGTCAGCTAATCTGCTTCATACAATCAATACGGGTTTAGGACGACGGACAAGCCAGGCGCCCGAGCGCGTCGACTTCTCGAAGATCGCGACCGCCGTCCGGATTCCAAACCTGATCGAGATTCAACGCGAGTCGTACAACCGTTTCCTGCAAATGGATCTGCTGCCCGAAGAGCGCGAGGGCACGGGTCTGCAAGCCGTCTTTCAGTCGGTCTTTCCAATCTCCGACTTCCGCGGCACCGCGACGCTCGATTTCGTCGAGTACCAGATCGGCAACTGGCAGTGCAAATGCGGACGGCTCGAAGGACTGAACTACCTGCGCTCCAACTGTAAGAACTGCGGCTCTACGATTAAGGTCAATCCGCTGGCGGCAGGCGACACGCTCTGCCATCGCTGCGGCACGTTCAACTTCGTCCGCCCGCAACTCTGCGAAAACTGCGGCGAGCCCGTCGGCCTCAAACACAAGCACGATCAGCAGGAGTGCCAGGAACGCGGCATGAGCTACAGCGTGCCTTTGAAGGTCAAGATCCGGCTGACTGTCTTCGACAAGGATCCCGATACCGAGGTCCTGTCTATTCGCGACATTAAAGAAGAGGAAGTCTTCTTCGGCGAAATCCCGTTGATGACCGACAACGGCACCTTCATCATCAACGGCACCGAGCGCGTCATCGTGTCGCAGCTTCATCGCTCGCCGGGCGTCTTCTTCAAACGCGGCGCGATCTACGTCGCGAAGATCATTCCGTATCGCGGATCGTGGGTCGAGTTTGAATACGACCAGAAGAACCTGCTCTACGTCCGCGTCGGCAAGCGCAAGTTCCTCGCGTCGATCTTCCTGCGCGCGCTCGGTCTCTGGTTCAACCAGAAAATGGATCTGAAAGGACTGCGCACGGATTCGCAGTTGGAAGAGGCCGTCAAGAACGCTTCTTTCACCGACGAAGACATGCTGCGCGCCGTCTACATCACCGACCAGGTTCGCCTCGAAGAGGGTCGTCTGTTTGTTCAGGTACCGGAACACGCGACGACGAACCTTGTCGGCATGAAGGTCGATTACGACATCAAGGGCAAGAGCGGCGATCCGATTGTCCGCAGCGGCAAGAAGGTTACCGCGAGCGCTCTCGAACAGTTGCGCAAGTCGAACGTCAGCGAGGTCGAGATCGATTCGTCGCAGCTCGAAGGCGCTTTCGCTCTGGCGGACATCGTCAACACCGAGAGCGGTGAGATCATTCTCGAGGCCAACAACGAGATCACGCCGGCGAAATTACAGGAGATCGTCGAAGCCGGAATCACCGGTTTCGCCGTCTTCTTCCCCGAGCGCGACGACGTCGGCCCGGTGCTCTCGTTGACGCTGAAGAAAGACGTCATTACGAAACCCGTGGACGCGCTGCTCGAGATCTACCGCAAGATGCGTCCGGGCGATCCGCCGACCGTTCAAACCGCTTACCGCTTACTCGAAGCAATGTTCTTCGATCCGCGGAAGTTCGATTTCTCGCGCGTCGGCCGTCTCAAGTTCAACATCAAGATGGGCAAGCCGGAACGCGACCGCATCGACGATCCGCTTCTCTCCGCGCAGGACTTCTACGAAGTAGTTACGTACGTGCTGAAGATGCGCAAGAACCCGTCTGAGTTTCAGGCGGACGACATCGATCACCTGGGAAATCGCCGCGTCCGCGCGGTGGGCGAGTTGCTCGAGAACCAGTTCCGCATCGGTCTGGAACGAATGGAGCGCGCCATC
Organism: Pyrinomonadaceae bacterium; assembly: GCA_035649995.1. GTDB lineage: Bacteria > Acidobacteriota > Blastocatellia > Pyrinomonadales > Pyrinomonadaceae > PSRF01. The sequence goes on from DASRIM010000429.1 coordinate 14,016, forward strand.
AAGGAGAAGATGTCGATCCACCAGGAAATGCAGACGACGATGCCGCGCGACTTGATCAACGCCAAGCCGGTCACGGCGGCGGTGCGCGAGTTCTTCGGTTCGAGCCAATTGTCGCAGTTCATGGACCAGACGAATCCGCTGTCGGAGATCACGCACAAACGCCGTCTTTCGGCGCTTGGACCGGGCGGTCTCTCGCGCGAACGCGCCGGGTTCGAA
>DASRIM010000430.1:0-4600 GCA_035649995.1 Pyrinomonadaceae bacterium
CCCATGCGCGCGAGAAACCAGAGCTGCTTCTGGCCTTCGGTTAGCGGCAGTTCGCGCACGCTTGCGTTTGCTTCCTTCAACTCCGCGGCCGGCGCCTCGACGGAAGCTGTGGCGCTACTCGCCGAGAACGACGTCGCCAGATTGCGAAACGGATCGTCGATGCTGTACTTCACCGGCCCATCGCCGTTCGGCGAGTCGGAAGTCGGGTCGGGGATGATGCCGCCCGCACGCATCTCGACGATCGTTTCCTTCACCGCTGTGACGATCTTCTCGACGTCTTCGTCGGTGTGCGCAGTTGAGAGGAAGCAACTGCGGGTCTCGCAGATGTAGATGCCTTTCGCCAGCAAGTGGTAATAGAACAGCTCCATTAACTTGAATTCCGGCGGGTAGAGGAAACGCATCAGCGAACCGAGATGCGTCGTGCGCATCGGCACCTGCGCCTGCTCGAAGTATTCGTTCAGCCTGGTCGCGAGCAGCGTGGTCCGGCGGTTCAACTCTTCGTAGAACTTTGGACCACTGTTCTTGATGTGATTGAGACAGGCCCAAACGGCCGCGACGATGAGTGGGTTTTTGAAATAGGTCCCGGCGAAAAACGTCGTTTCGGCGCGCGGGTAAGAGGTGTCGCCGTAGCTCCACATTCCGCCGTCGGTCGCGTCCATGAATTTGGCTTTGCCGCCGACGACCGCCACCGGCACGCCGCCGCCGATCGCTTTTCCGTAAGTCACGAGGTCGGCTTGTACGTCGAACAGCGCCTGCACGCCGCCCGGATGAAAACGAAAACCGGTCACCACTTCGTCGAAGATCAGTGCAGCGCCACTCTCTTCCGTAATCTTTCTCAGCTCGTGCAGGAAAGCCCTCGGTTGGACCTCGGGATGACGGCTGCGCGGAGGCTCAATCAACACCGCAGCCAGCTCGTGCGCATGCGCGCGAATCACTTCGAGCGACGCCGCATCGTCGTATCCCAGCAACAGAACGTTCTCGATCATGTGCTGCGGCACGCCCGGAGCTAACGGTAGTGCGGTGAACGTCCCGTCGCCCAGGTTCGCGCCCGGTCTCACCATGGTGCCGTCGAAAGTACCGTGATAGGAGCCTTCGAAGAGCGCGATCTTGGTCCGTCCGGTCACGGTGCGCGCCAGACGCAGAGCTGACATCACGGCTTCGGTGCCTGAGTTACAAAAAGCGACACGCTCGACGCCCGTCATCTCGCAAATCAACTGCGCAGTCTGCCCGACGATGTGCGACTGTCCACCCAAACGCACGCCTTCCGCGACCGCCTCTTGCAAGGCGCCGACGAGAAACTCGGGAGAGTGTCCATAGAGGAGCGCGCCGAAGCCCATCGTCAGATCGACGTACTCGTTGCCGTCGACGTCGAAGACGTGGGATCCCTGGCCGCGTTCGATCACCAGCGGGTAACACATCTCTTTCCAGGTCGGGCGGAAGCCCGCGGCGGTTCTGCTGTCGGCGAGAAACGGTCGATAAGTTTGAGTGAGGCGTTTGGATTCTTTCGTGCGCGCGGTGACCTGCTCGATCAATTTGTCGACATGTTCCTGTTGTTGCGACGTAAGGCCGCGTTGCTTGTCTTTCTTGATCGGATGGTAGGCAACAAAGGCTTCGGAATCGCCGTTCTTCGCCGGCTTAATTGGTTCAACGTTGGCCGGTTCGACTTTGGCCTTTGAGCCGTTGCCGTTGCCGTTCCGCGCTGCTCGGAGCATCTCCAACTGCAACGACATGATCCGTGTTTGTTGTTGCGCTTGTTCGGCCAACACGCGCATTTGCTGCGACAGGATCCGTTCCAGAGTGCCGCTGTCCGCCTCTATCTCGTTGGCAGACGAAGCACTGATAGTTTCCGGCTGCTGCTCGGGAACGACAGGTTTGCGATTGCCGTTTGCCGGCGCATGGTCCACCGTCAGTTCCGGCCTGAGCGACGACAGATCGAGCGGCTGCGAGCCTGCTCGCTCCTGCGGCGGTTGAGTCGCCACCGGTTGAGTTTCAAGCGGGCTCTTGCTTTCGATATGGGCCGCAAGTTCATCGATGCTCGAAAGCTCTTCGAGCAGCGAGCGAAACGGGATCTTGACGCTGAACTTTTCCTGAAGGATTTGGCTGACGCGCAGCAGTGAGAGCGAGTCGGCGCCCATGTCGAGAAACGACGCATGGTCGTCAATCTCGTCGGTGTGAATGCCGAACAACTGGCCGACCGCTTCTTTCAGTTTTAGTGTTAAGCCGCGCCGTCCCTGCGAGACTTCAACGTTAGTCTCAGTGAAAGCCATATCGAGACTCCTTAGATCGAGTATTGAGAATGAATGGTAGGTATTTGAGGTTATTGATTAGCGAAGCAGCTTCAGTTGCTGCGTTAGTACTTGTTCATTTTGCGCCAGTTGCTGCGACATGATCTGGAGCTGCTGTTGCATCATCGCTTCGAGTAGACCAGGCGCGACCGGCTGAGGAGCGTCGAGCGGCAATGCATTCGTCGCCGCCGGATCTTCGATGGGCTCAGCTATTTCTGCTTCCACGGCCTCGGCCGGGAAAATCACTCGACGTCCTTTTTTGACCGGCGCATCGATCCAATAACGCTTCCGTTGAAATGGATAAGTCGGAAGCGAGACACGATGAGGCTGCCCGTTCGAATGAAAACTCTGCCAATCGATTCGATTACCGGCGAGCCACAGTTTTCCGACGGCGTTCAATAAGAACTCCGCGTCTGAGACGTCATCTTTCGGATGGCGCAAGCAGCAAAGTGCGACATGTTCGGCCGTCTTCTCGGGATAGTGGCTGAGATTTGCAGTCAGCGTCCGTCCCGGTCCGACCTCGAGCAGAATCCTTTTCGGCTCGGCGAGTAAACGGCGCAAACCGTCGGCGAAGCGCACTGTGTGGCGCAAGTGCCTGGCCCAATACGCGCGGTCCGTCGCTTCGGCCGGCGTGATCCATGTACCCGTCAAGTTGGAAAGAAACGGAATACTGGGCGCGGCGAGTTTTACCTTTTGCAGATGGGTCAGGAACGGTTCAAGGATCGGCTCCATCATCGCCGAGTGAAACGCGTGCGAAGTGTGCAGACGTTTACAGATGACGCCTTTGGCTTCGAGCTGCGACTGTAACTCTTCGATCTCCGCAGTAGGACCGGCTACGACACACAGCGCCGGACTGTTCACGACCGCCAGCGACAATCGTTTGCCGAGTAGCGCCTGTACGTCGCTCTCTGCCATGTTGACCGCCAGCATCGATCCACCGGGCAGATGCTGCATCATGCGGCCGCGCGTGGCGACGAGAGCCAGCGCATCTTCCAGCGAAAAGACACCGCTCAAACACGCGGCGACGTATTCGCCGATGCTGTGCCCGATCATTGTCTCCGGCTGCACGCCCCAGTGCATCAACAGACGCGCCAGCGCGTATTCGACGACAAACAGAGCCGGCTGCGTAAACGCCGTCTGGTCCAATTGCCGCGCGGCATCTTCGACGGCTTCGGCTGCTGGATAGAGCACCGAACGCAGGTCGACACCGAGATGCGGCTGCAAGATCTCGCAGCACAAATCAACGTCCGCCGCGAACGTCTCTTCAGTTTCGTACAGCTCGCGGCTCATGTTCGCGTATTGCGAGCCCTGACCGGGAAACATGAAGGTCACGGGCGATTGGTCTTTCGGCGCGACGCCGGTGAATACTCGTTTCTTGTCCCTGCTCTCGAGCGCCGCCGCTGCCTCAGCCGCGTCACGGCAAACGAGGATTCGACGATGCTTGAAATGGCGTCGTCCGACCTGCAACGTGTAGGACGCGTTCGCCATGTCGAGATCCGGATGATGCTCGAGATGCGCGGCGAGATTGGCAGTCGCGGCGTCGAGCGCTTGTTCCGTCTTCGCCGAAATCAGGACGAGTTGCACCGGTCTTGCAGGCACAGAGGGTTCAACGTCGGGCGCCTCTTCAACAACAACATGCGCGTTCGTGCCGCCGATGCCGAAGGAACTAACGCCTGCGCGTCTCGGCAACTCACCGCTTTCCCATTCGGTCAGTTCGGTGTTGACGAAAAACGGGCTGTTGGCGAAATCGATCTGCGGGTTCGGACTTTGAAAGTGGAGGCTCGCGGGAATCATCCGGTGCTGAAGCGCGAGCAGCGTCTTGATCAGCCCGGCAACGCCTGCGGCTGCATCGGCGTGGCCGATGTTCGTCTTCACCGAACCGATGGCGCAAAAGTTTTTACGATCCGTTCCGTTGCGAAAAGCCTGCGTGAGCGCAGAAAGCTCGACCGGATCTCCGAGAAACGTTCCCGTTCCGTGAGCCTCGACGTAACTGATCGTGTCGGGCTCGACTTCCGCGACGGCCTGGGCCATAGCGATGACCGCAGCCTGGCCGTCGACACTCGGCGCCGTGTAACCGACTTTGAGCGAGCCGTCGTTGTTAATCGCCGAACCGAGAATGACGCCGTGAATGACGTCGTTGTCGGCGATCGCATTGCTGAGTAGTTTCAACATCACGACGCCGACGCCGCTTCCGCCGACGGTCCCATTCGCACTCGCGTCGAACGCTTTGCAATGTCCGTCGGGTGACTCAATGCCGCCTTCGATGTACGGGTAGCCGGCCTTCAACGGCACGGTGATGGAAGCGCCGCCGGCAA
>DASRIM010000431.1:0-2464 GCA_035649995.1 Pyrinomonadaceae bacterium
GATTCACGCGGCGACGATGGTCACCGCGGGCGTTTACATGATCGTGCGCTGTTCGGAGATCTTCATTCACGCGCCGACGGCGATGTTCATCGTCGCGATTGTCGGCGCTGCGACCGCGCTCTTTGCTGCAACTATTGGCCTCGCGCAAAACGACATCAAGAAAGTGCTCGCCTACTCGACCGTCTCGCAGCTTGGCTACATGTTTCTCGCTTGCGGCGTCGGCGCGTTCGTGGCCGCGATCTTCCACGTCATCACGCACGCGTTCTTCAAAGCGTTGTTGTTCCTTGGTTCGGGCTCGGTGATTCATGGCATGCACCACGAGCAGGACATGCGGCGGATGGGCGGGCTGAAGAAATACATGCCGATCACCTTTGCGACGATGCTCGCCGGCTGGTTGGCGATCTGCGGCATTCCGTTCTTCGCCGGGTTCTTTTCGAAAGACGACATTCTGTGGAAAACGTGGAGCGCGACGGGCGTTGGACCATACAGCAAACTGCTGTGGGCCATCGGCGCCGTCACCGCGCTGCTGACCGCCATCTACATGACGCGCATGATGGTGATGACGTTCTGGAGTAATGAACGGTTCGACAAGTCGCATCACCATCCACACGAATCGCCGAAGACCATGACGATTCCGCTGATCGTGTTGGCGGTGTTGTCGACGGTTGGCGGTTTCATCGGCGTACCGCATGTGCTGAGCTCCGCGTTTACGGATCGCGATGTGAACGTGCTGGAACACACGCTGGAGCCTGCGATCGCACACGCTCCTCTTATCGAAGGACACTCGGAAACAGCCGCGGCCGCGCATGGAGACGCCGCTGCTGAAGTGGCGTTGATCGTCGTCTCGACTGTAATCGCCGCGCTGGGCATCGGCATCGGCTGGATGGTGTTCAAGAAACGCCCGACGCTAGCGATGCCGCGCATACTCGAGAACAAGTACTACGTCGACGAGATCTACGACGCCGCGCTGATCCGCCCGATTGTCGCCGGCTCGCGTGAAGGGCTCTGGAAAATGTTCGATATCGGCGTGATCGACGGACTGCTCCACAGTATCGGACAAGCCGTAACCGAACTGGGAAGAATCGGCCGCTACCTGCAAGCGGGGTTCGTGCGCGGTTACGCCGCGATCATTCTCTTCGGCGCGCTGATCCTGATCGGCGTGTTTGCATATCTGGGTTATTTGAGAACGTAGCTGATGCCGTACTTACTGACAATCCTGATCCTTTTGCCGGTCGCCGGCGCGCTTGTCGCGGTCGCTTACAGTCTCGCCACGCGCGGGCGCGAAGAGCATCACAAATGGATCGCACTAGCGACTACGACAGCCACGTTTCTCATGTCGCTCCTGCTGCTGCGCGGCCTCGGCGCCGGGCCCGAATTCCGTTTCGAAGAGAACGTGAGTTGGATCGGCTCGATCGGCGCCAGTTATCACCTCGGCGTCGACGGTATCAGTCTGTGGCTGGTCCTATTGACGACGCTGCTGATGCCGATCGCGGTGCTTTCGAGTTGGACCGCGATTCACAAACGTCAGCTTTCCTATTACGTCTTTCTGCTGATTCTCGAGTCGGCGATGATCGGCGTCTTTGTTTCGCTCGACCTGCTGCTCTTCTACCTGTTTTTCGAAGCGTCGCTCGTGCCGATGTTTTTCCTGATCGGAATCTGGGGCGGCGAGCGGCGCGTCTACGCGGCGATCAAGTTTTTCATCTACACGGCCGTCGGCAGTTTGTTGATGCTGGTCGGGATCATCGCGCTGTACTTCATTTACAACTCGTTTGACTACACGACGATCCTCCAGGCAATGGCCGGCAATCCGTTGCCGGCACGGACCGCGTATTGGCTGTTTCTCGCGTTTGCTTTTGCCTTCCGCATCAAGGTGCCTGTGTTTCCGCTGCACACTTGGCTGCCGGACGCGCATACCGAAGCGCCGACCGCCGGCTCGGTCATTCTGGCGGGCGTGCTGCTGAAGATGGGAACGTACGGGCTGATGCGTTTCAACCTCGCGCTGTTTCCGGAAGCCGCGCGTGACTGGGCGCCGGTGTTTATCACGCTCGCGGTGATCGGAATTATTTACGGTGCGCTGGTGGCGATGGTCCAGCCGGACGTCAAACGTCTCGTCGCGTATTCGTCCGTGAGTCACATGGGTTTCGTCGTGCTCGGATTGTTCTCATTTACCGAGCTCGGGATGCAGGGCGCGCTTTACCAGATGTTGAACCACGGCGTTTCGACTGGAGCACTGTTCCTCTTCGTCGGCTTCATCTATGAACGCCGCCACACGCGCATGATCAGCGACTTCGGCGGTCTTGCGACGCCGATGCCGTGGTTTGCGACGCTGTTCATCATCGCGTCGCTATCGTCGATCGGTCTGCCGTTCCTGAACGGGTTTGTCGGCGAGTTTCTGATCCTGCTCGGAACGTGGACCTCCGTGGCCGTGACGCACACGTGGATAGTCACGATGCTCGCAGGAACG
>DASRIM010000432.1:0-6281 GCA_035649995.1 Pyrinomonadaceae bacterium
CAACATGCCTTCGATCAGCATGTGCGGATCGCGTTCCATCAGGTAGCGATCCTTGAATGTGCCCGGCTCTGACTCGTCGGCGTTGCAGACGACGTATTTCGGCTTCGGCGAATCTTTCGGGACGAAACTCCACTTCATGCCGGTCGGAAAACCCGCGCCGCCGCGGCCGCGAAGCGCCGACTTCTTGACTTCGTTGATCACGTCGTCGGGCGACATCCCGTCGAGCACTTTCCTGATCGCCTCGTAGCCGCCATTGGCCCGATACACGTCGAGGGAACGCGAGTTCTCGAGATGAACTCGACGGAGTTGCAGTGGCTCACATCCGATGGCTGCTATACGCATGATTCTAGGGCAACGAATCCAATACCTGATCGATCTTTTCCGGCGTCAGGTTTTCGTGGTAGTCGAAATTGATCTGCATCATCGGCGCCGTGCCGCACGAGCCGAGACATTCGACTTCGGACAAAGTAAAGCGCCCGTCTGCCGTCGTCTCGCCGGGCTTGATTCCGAGTTTGTTCACACAGTGCTCGGTGACCTTTCCCGCGCCCATGATCTTGCACGACAACGTGCGGCAGACCTGAATGTGATACTTGCCGACGGGCTCCGTGTGGAGCATCGAGTAAAACGTCGCGACTTCCCAGATGTCCGTGACACGCAACGCCAGTCGATGCGCGAGATACAGCACGCCCGGCGGATCGAGATAGCCGCGCTCGCGCTGCACGATGAACATCAACGGCAGAATCGCCGAACGCGCAACCGGATACTTCGCGAGGTGCCGATCGATCTCAGCCTCGACTTCGGGCGAGAACACCGCCGGGTCCACCGATAGATCAACCGGCTGTGACAGCGGTTGAATCTGTGTAAGTTGTGTACTCACCGATCGATCTCTCCGAGCACGATATCGAGCGAACCGATGATCGCCACCACGTCCGCGACCATCTCGCCTTCAGACATGACGGGCAGCGCAGACAAGTTCACAAAACTCGGCCCACGGAAGTGCACGCGGCTCGGGCGAGGTCCGCCGTCCGATCTCATGTAAACACCCAGCTCGCCTTTTGAAGCTTCGATCGGCATGTAAACTTCGCCGGCCGGAACGTCAAACCCTTCCGCGACGATCAGGAAGTGATGAATCAGCGCGTCCATGTGGCTCTTCATCGCTTCGCGATCGGGCAGCACGACCTTCGGCGCGTCAGCTTTCACCGATCCGGGCTTCAATCGCGAAAGCGCCTGCACCGCGATCTTGTGCGACTCCTTCATCTCCCGCATGCGCACCATGTAGCGCGACCACACGTCGCCGTCAGGTTCAGTGGGAACTTCGAAGTCGTAGGTTTCATATCCGGTGTACGGGTTCGCGCGGCGGATATCGACGTTCACGCCGCTTCCGCGCAAGCACGGACCGGAAAGTCCCCAGTCGATCGCGTCTTCCGCGGAGATGCGGCCGATGCCCTGAGTTCTTCGCTGGAAGATCCTGTTGCCGCTGAGCAGCGTGTGAAATTCATCGACCGACGGTAGAAAACCGTCGAGAAACTGTTTGCAACGATTCTCGAAGCCCGCGGGAAGGTCCATCATCAGTCCGCCGATGCGGAAATAAGACGGCGTCAGGCGTCCACCCGACGCTGCTTCGATCAGGTTCAGTATCTTTTCGCGTTCGCGGAAGCAGTAGAAGAAGACTGTCATCGCGCCGATGTCGAGCGCGTGCGTGCCGAGCCACACGAGGTGCGAAGCGATGCGCTGAAGCTCGCACATCAGGACGCGAATCGTTTGCGCGCGTTCCGGGATTTCGAGGCCGAGCAGTTTCTCCCCCGCCATCACGTACGCGAGGTTGTTGCCGAGCGGATTGAGGTAGTCCATCCGGTCGGTGATCACGATCCCCTGCTGGTATTTCTTGTACTCGAACAGCTTCTCCATGCCCGTGTGGAGATAGCCGATGTCCGGCGTAGCCTTCACGACCATTTCGCCGTCCAGGACGAGCTCGAGGCGCAGCACTCCGTGCGTCGACGGGTGTTGTGGTCCCATCGAGATCGTCATCTGCGTGTCGAGCGGCTGATCGACGATTTCGAATTGTGGTGGAATGGTCGGTGCGGAGCTCATCTGTGTTACTTCAAACTGTATGGTTCATAACCACGCAACGGAAAATCTTTGCGCAACGCGTGTCCCTGCCAATCTTCGGGCAGCAGGATGCGGCGCAGGTCCGGATGGCCGTCGAAAACGACGCCAAACATGTCGAACGTCTCGCGCTCATGCCAGTTTGCCGTCTTCCAAACACCGGTGACGGTCGGCACGTGCGCGTCCTCTTCGTTCAGCACGACTTTCAATCGCAGCCGATGGTGCTTCGTCGTCGAGAAGAGGTGATAGTTCACTTCGAATCGCGGCTCTTCTTCCACACCGCGATCGGCGCCGCAAATGTCCGACAGAAAGTCGAAGCGCGTTTCCGGCGACGTCTTCAGGAACGAGCACGCCGCGACGATGTGCTCGCGCGGGACGACGATCGTGATCTCGCCAAACGCTTCGATCACTTCGCCGACCCACAACGGATGTTCACGCTGTAACGCCGCCACTAAAGGTGACGGCGCTCCAGCTTCTGAGCTTTCGATCGGGTTATCTGTCGACATCTATTAATCCGTGTTACGACGATCGCCGCCGCTCGTGTCTCGACGCGATCGTGTATGGCCTTGATTCCGGCAACGTGTTCTGCCGCGCCGTCGAGCCGTCGGTGACCGGCAGCGTGCCGGGCACCACTGCTTCGCGCGCTTCAGCCTCGGGCACGTCGCGTCGATCGCGCACGCTCTCCTTCATGACTTTGTCCTGCAACATCATCACCGCGTGAATCAACATTTCCGGGCGTGGAGGACAGCCGGGAATGTAGACGTCGACCGGGACGATCTTGTCCACGCCCTGAACGATCGCGTAGTTATCAAACACACCGCCCGAGGTCGCGCAGGCGCCCATCGAGATCACCCACTTCGGCTCCGGCATCTGATCGTAAATTCGGCGCAACACCGGCGCCATCTTGCGCGACACGCGCCCGGAGACGATCATCACGTCCGCCTGGCGCGGGCTGGCGCGAAACACTTCGGAGCCGAACCGCGCGAGATCGTTTCGCGATGACGTCGCGTTCATCATCTCGATCGCGCAGCAAGCGAGCCCGAACGTCGCCGGCCACAGTGACGACTTGCGCGCCCAGTTGATCAACGAGTCGAGCCGCGTGGTCAGCACTTCCGGCAAAGCTTCGGCAATTACGTTTTCCAGTCCCATGTAAAACTACTTTCGCTTGCGTGTCCTATTCCATTCATGCGTATTATCCGTGTTTCACTGGAGTTGCACAGCAACCCACGAGTCTCCTTAAGCCGCTGGCCTTTGCTGTTGTAGCTGAAGCTCTTCGAGCTCGCGGAGCGCGCGCGCTTCCGCTTCGGCTTCGCGCCGCGCTTTTTCGTTCCAGTCAAACGCGCCTTTCTTGACGACGTAGATGTAGCCGGCCAGCAGCAGTCCGACAAACACCATCATTTCCAGATACACAAACCAACGCATCGCGTTCCCTTGCGCGGCGAGCGACTTGAACACCGCCGCCCACGGCACGAGGAAGATCATTTCGATATCGAACAAGATAAAGATCATCGCGATCAGGTAGAACTTCACCGAGAAGCGCTCGCGAGCGGATCCGACCGGATCCTTGCCGCACTCGTAAGGCATCAGCTTCGTTCTTGTTCGCTTACGTTGTCCCACGAATTGAGAGAGAAGGACGTTGCCCACCGCGAAGCCTGCGGCCACCACGAACATCAAAAGGATCGGCAGATAATCGTAAAGCCGAAACGTCATCTCAGGCAGACTCCTTCCTGCCGGAGATTGATTTCGGTCGAAAACCAATCCTGCGCGGCCACTGCCACTCGATCGCGAGATTGAGAATCATTGTACAAGCGTGATGCTAGTCTAAGTGATCAAGGGTGTCAAGCAAGCTTCCTCCCGCAAAATTGCGCAATAAAAATGCTGATTGACCGTGAAAAAATGCTTGTGTTACCGTTCAGCAAAGCCGCTATCGAAGCGGCCTTCGCACGGGAAAGTCCCTGAGCCTGTGATTACTGGATTCAACACTGACATCGAACATGACGGGGTTGTTTATCACGTCCAGACCGAGGACAAGGGACTCGCCTCACCGATTATCCTTTCGCTCGTCTATGCCGGCGGCACCATCCTCGCCAGCAAGCGCTCCCCTTACGAAGACCTGATCGCCGAGGGATTCAGCGACGAAGCGCTCGCGGAACGTCTCAAACGCCAGCACAAACTCATTTGCGCCGCCATTCACTCCGGACGCATCAACGACCTCAAGCGAATGAGCGGCCGGGCAAAAGAACCGTCAGCCGTAGAGCAGCCGGTTGAGACCGAAGCCGTAACCGAGATAGATCTCGAGGCAGCGCCGCCCGCGACGACCGAGGAGCCTTTCGAGATCGAGTACTGGCCGTTGACCCAGGAATGGACGCCGCCGCCGCCGAAAGAAGAAGTCGAAGCCGCGGAAGAGATCGCGGAAGAAGCAGCGATCGAGGAGCCCGTCGCGGAGTTTGGCGCCGAAGACGAGGCGTACGCGGAGGACGAACTCGAAGCCCTGCCGGACGGCTTAGTCATCACTCTGCTGGACGACGAAGAGTTCTATTCCGGAAACGCCTACACGTTGCGCGTCCTTATTACTAGCCGCTCTGCCGGCGACGAGAACCCGCTCGCCAGCGCCGCCGTGTCGATCAAGATCCTCGGCACGACTTTCCGTCCTTTGATCTATTCCGTAAAAACGGAGAGCGACGGCGTCGCGACCGTGGCGACCGAGATCCCGCACTTTACTTCCGGACGCGCGGCCGTGCTCGTGCGCGCCGTGGTGAAAGATCAGGCTGCGGAACTTCGCCGTGTCATCCATCCTGCCGATTGAGGGGTTGAGAAGTTGCGCGTTTACGTAAACGGCGAACCCCGCGAAATCAACCAACCGCTTACGCTCGCCGAGTTAGTCGCCGAACTGGACCTGCCGCCTGCGCGAATCGCCATCGAACTGAACCGCACCGTCGTGCGCCGCAACGATTGGAGCGCCACCACGCTCAACGACGAGGATCGGATCGAGATCGTCCACTTCGTCGGTGGTGGTGAAAGCTAAATCCGTGTAAAGTTTGAAACATGTCCAGAGCAATCACCGAGAAGGTTTCAGGCGCTGCGAGCGCGGGAGAGAGTTTGATCATTGCGGGCCGCGCGTTTTCGTCGCGGCTGATCATCGGCACGGGGAAGTATCGCAGCTTCGACGAGATGCGCGCCGCGCACGCGGCTTCCGGTGCGGAGATGGTTACCGTGGCCGTCAGACGCGTGCCGCTCGACCGCAGCAGCGAGTCGTTTCTCGATCACCTCGATCCCGCGTTGCAGATTCTTCCCAACACCGCCGGTTGCTATACGGCGGAGGAAGCGATTCGCACCGCGCGCCTGGCTCGCGAGGCGCTGGAAACCGATCTCGTGAAACTCGAAGTGATCGGCGATCAGACGACGCTGTTTCCCGATAACGAGCAGACACTCGAAGCGGCGCGAGTTCTCGTCAAGGAAGGTTTCGTCGTGCTGCCATACTTCAACGACGACCTGATCATGGCGAAGAAACTTTTGGACGCCGGCTGCGCGGCGATCATGCCGCTGGCGGCGCCCATTGGTTCCGGCATGGGCGTGCAGAACCCGGCGAACCTCCGCATCATGCGCGAACAACTTCCCGACGCTACGATCATCGTCGACGCAGGCGTTGGAACGGCGAGCGACGCTGCGATCGCGATGGAGCTCGGCGCGGACGGCGTGTTGATGAACACCGCCATCGCCGAGGCCGCGGATCCCGCGAAAATGGGAACGGCGATGAAGCTCGCGATTCAGGCCGGGCGGCTGGCGTATTTAGCGGGCCGCATGCCGAAGCGTTTGTACGCGAGCGCCTCGAGCCCGCTTCAGCGCATGATCACGTAAGGCTTCAGCTTGAACGATTCAAAGAAGCGATCGACGTGTCTTGTCTCGTCGACGTCTTTGAAGACGAACGTCACCGTCTGATACATCCGATTTCCAACCAGGAACAATTGTGACTTGACGTTTGCGGCGGGTGTCTCGCTCGTGAACTCGAGACCGGGCTGTCCGTCGAGCGTGATCTCGCGGCTGGATACCAGCGTCGCTTTCAGGTTCTTGTTGAACTTGTCGCGGTTCGACGTGAGTGCCGTGTTTGGATTGAGTTTTACCTCCGGCGCGTAGTCGCTGTAGCTCGCGACGTACGTCCCTCGTCCCATCTGCAC
>DASRIM010000433.1:0-3320 GCA_035649995.1 Pyrinomonadaceae bacterium
GGCGAGAAACGGGCAGGAGTGCCTCGAACTGGCGCGGGAAAGCCCTCCGGATCTGATCATGGTTGACCTTTCCATGCCGGAATTAAACGGTTGGGAAGTGTTCAAGGCGCTCAAGGCCAACTCTCAGACGGCGCATATTCCGTGCGTGGCGGTGACGGCGCACAACGACCGCGACCGAGCTCGGGCCCTGCAATCCGGGTTTAGCGATTTTGTGGCGAAGCCTTACAGGACCGAGGAATTGCTGCTGACGGTGAGGCGTCTGATCGCGAAATAGGTCGTATAAGACCTATTCTTGCCGATAGACCACGCCGCCCTTCATCACGAATTTCACCTTCTTCAGAGCGCCTACATCCTTCAAAGGATTGCCCTCCACGGCAATAACATCCGCGAGCAAGCCGGGCTTGATCGATCCGATCTTGTCGGCCATGTGCATCACACGCGCATTCACCGACGTCGCCGACCGCAACGCGTTAATCGACGCCATGCCAAAATCGATCATCGTTTCTATTTCGCGAGCATTCTTGCCGTGAGCAAAAACTCCGACGTCACTGCCACTCGCGATCGTTACGCCGGCATCGAGCGCCGCTCGAAATGCCGCGCGTTTGCGCTCGATGTTGTTGGGTGAAGCGATCGAGAGCGTTGGGCAGAGTGCGACGCCGCGTTCTTTCATCAGCCGAAACACTTCGGGTGTGCCACCGTCGCCGTGTTCAATCGTTTCCACTCCAGCGAGTGTCGCGCGGCGCATTCCTTCCGCCGTTGTGGCGTGAGCGCAAACCGGGATGTTCGCGCTCTTCGCTGTCTCGACGACGAGCTTCAGTTCGTCGAGCGAAAACGTTGGCGCTGCTCCCGACTTGCCCCAGCGATAATCGGCGTAGATCTTGATCCAGTCAGCACCACGTCCGATCTGATCGCGTACGACGCGTGTCAAACTGTCAACGCCGTCCGCTTCTTCAGCTCCTTGCGGCACGGTCCATTCCGAAGCATAACCCTTTGGTCCATAGCTGCCGGTCGCCACGATCGCTCGGGTTGTGACGATCATCCGTGGTCCCGGGATGATGTTTTGTTCGATTGCCTGTTTCAGACCGACATCGGCGTAACCTGCGCCCTCGGTGCCGAGATCGCGAATCGTAGTGAAACCTGCCTGAAGCGTATCTCGCAGGTGGTTCGTCGCTCGCGCGACTCGCAAGCTCAACGACTCACGTGCGACCTGATCGTTCCAAACCGTTTCCGAATAGGGATGCAACAACACGTGAGAATGAGCTTCGATCAGCCCAGGCATTAAAGTTAGCCCGGGAAGTTCGACAACCTTAATAGGTTTAGCCCAGGAGACTTTCTCTGCTGGTCCAACTTCTAGGATCTTGTCGCCTCGAACGAGTACGGCCCAGTTTTCGTGAAGCTGTTCCGATTCACCATCAAAGACGCGCGCGGGTTTGAGCAGGTAGGAGACTTCGAGAGGGTTTACTTTCGGCGCTTGGAAGGTGGGAAGAAGAAAAAGAAGCGAGATCAGGAATAAAAGTGGTCGCATAGCAGTTTATGTAGGGGCGGCCCTCCGTGGCCGCCCGTCGAATCGAGGTCCTACACCACGGGCGGCCACGGAGGGCCGCCCCTACATTTATTTCTCAGAGATCACGACTTGCTGGATGGTCGGTGGAAGCGGATGAAGCGTACTGCGCGAGAAGCCCGCGTTGCTCGCCATGCGTTCGAGCTCAGCAAACGTGTACGCGTCGCCGGATGGCGTTGTCGTCAACATCATCACGCTGAACGCGGCTGCGTCCGGCGGCGTCACGCGATCGTCGTTTGGAACAAACTCCAGCGTCACCGCTCGACCACTGTCTGCTAACGCTGCTCGCACCTTTCGCAACAACGACTCACACGTCGGCGGATCGAAGTGATGAAGGAAATTCGTCAATAGGACCAGATCGTAGCCAGTACCGAACTCGACGTCGAAAGCACTGCCTTCGATCGTTTTATACCTGTCAGCGACGCCTGCCTTCTCCGCGTTCTCTTTCGCAACCTCGAGTACGGACCTCCAGTCAACCGCGGTGACCTCAGCTTGTTTATTTCGAGTTGCGAAGGCGATGCCGAATAGACCATGGCCGGCAGCGATGTCGAGGATCTTCAGTTTCTGATCGGCATTTGGATCGACGAGGTTTGCCATCAACTGGGCCGGCAACGCCATCAGTGCCGCCATCGCACGCGCGAAGTTTACCCACACCGGATTCTCATGACTAACCGTGCCCTCGTCCTCGAGCGCGGTGCCACCTTTACGAACGGCCTCAGTCATGTGCTTCGCGCCTTGCCTAATCATGTCAGAACACATGAAGTCCGTTGCACCGCCGATGTACGCGGGAGAACGCTTGTCGAGAAACGTAGCGGAGTCGATGGTCAGTGCATAACGGCCGTTCTCCTTATTGAGCATTCCCATGATGGTCAGGAAGTCGCAGAGAACGCGCGTTCCCTTTTCTGAGGCCTGGCATCGTTTCGCGATTTCGGCGGCAGTCGTGTTGCCTTCACCGATCGCGGTAAAGACCTCGAGCTCGATTCCGGTCTTCAAAGCCTCGGTACGTTGATGGGAGTTGATGGTCTGAAAAATTAATTGCGGGGAGGGTTGCTGGGCTGCGGAACTGGACATTAAGAAATTTCTCTCCTTCTATGATTCGTATTACAGCGGTCGCACATCCTATCGAATCGGCTCGCGCAAAACCATCTCAGCCACCGTGGCGGCCATTTGCGCGGCTGCGGGATGACTGCGACGCAAACCGGCGATTTGCAGTAGCGCCTCGCCAGTTCTTGAAAACATTCGAAAGAGATCGCCTTCTTCAGCGCGAGTTTCGCTGACTACTTGCGACCAGTCCGCACCGCCGGCCCAACGCACCGCAGCTCCCGCCGCAGAGAAGTTCAACTCAGGCGCAGGATCGAGGCCGTGTTTCCACTCTTCAGCAGAGACTTTGAATCCAATGTCTTCGAAACGCGCAAGAGAAGTGACGACGTCATCATCCAATTCGAGTTCGCCGTAGTCGCGATCTTCATCGGCGGTCAGTGCGGCAATGATGCCGGCGAGTTGTTTGGGTGCGAGTGAATTGAACAGACCACTTTCGAGTGCTTCACCGATTAGCAAAGGTCGGTCGACGTGCAGATCCGCAAGCCAGCGACCGCGGTCTGTGACTTTTTCAGCTTCGAACTCGAGATAGCCGAAAATCGAAAGGACTTTCGCGCGTCGCTCGAAAGGAACCCAAACTTCTTCACGCAGTGCCTCGATCCGGCGTGTGGCGCGTTCGTAATCTTCGGCAGTAGTGTGTAGCTGCCAGATGATTTCGGTG
>DASRIM010000434.1:0-14623 GCA_035649995.1 Pyrinomonadaceae bacterium
TCGAGTCTTACACCGAAGCAACAAAGCGAGACCCGCAATCTCCGGCAGGGTTCCTGCGTCTGGCAATCCTCTACAGCCGCCGCCAGGATTCGGTTAAAGCCGAAGCCGCATTCCGGGAAGCCGAAAAACTCTATCAGACCATGTCCAACGACGAGGGCCGCGTTGAAGTGCTCTATCAGCGCGGCGCGCTTCTCGCGCGGACCGGCAAGCTAGCTGAAGCGAGGGCACAGTTAGAGCGAGTGCTCGAGCTGTTGAAGAACGTCGACAACAAGTACCAGATCGTGCTGACGCAGTTGCAATTGAGTTTAGTCTTTCGCGATGACGGCAACATCGACCGCGCGCAGGAACTCGCAGCCGAAGCGATACGACTCGCGCAGACGAGCAACATAAGAAACGTCGCTACCCACGGTTTGATCGACGTGGGTCTCGCGCTGTTGAATCGCGGTGACTTTGACGAGGCCGGCAAGTACATCAAGCAAGCGGTCGATATGGCTCGGCAGGAAAAGGCACGCAGCGGTGAGGCGCGCGCGATTCTGTCGCTGGGCAGGCTCAATCAACAGTTGGGCCATAACGACGAAGCCATCCCTCAGCTTCAGGAAGCCCTGACCTTCTACAAGGCCGGCGGCTACCGCAAAGAGACTTCGATCGCGTTAACGGTGCTCGGACGCGCCTACCAGGAGAAAGGCGAGGAGGATACTGCCCTCAAGATCTTCGAGGAGCAACTTCAGCTTTCACGCGACTCAGGCGATCAAGTCAGTCTGGCTGATTCGCATATGAACCTGGCCCTGCTCCGAGGCATTAACCAGGAAATGTATCCCGAGGCGCTTTCTCACCTTGATGAAAAGGTGAAAATCGATGAGGCGCTCGGGGCCAAGGTTGCGCTGGCCTTCGATCAAATGAATCGGGGAGCTTTTCTCTGGCAATTGGGCCGCTACGCCGAAGCGCGCGCGGCACTCGATACAGCCTTCGAAATAGCAAGCCGGCCCGAGGCAAACTATAAGGCAGTGCTTGCGTGGGTTCATTTGACGAGGGCTCGCATGGCTTTAAGCGAGCAGAAGGCCGGCGACGCGAAGAGGCACAACCAACTTGCCATTGACCTGTCTTCGCAGTTCCCGGACGTGATGCTTCAGGCAAAGTACGGCATGGGCCGAGCGGAGGCTTTTTCGGGCGCGATTAAAGCGGGCCTGGAGTTTGGCCAGCAAGCTGTTGATATGGCGAAGAAAGTTAACTCGCCGCAACTGACTGCGAGCGCGCTGCTGGCGCTGGCCGAAGTGCAGCTTCTAGGAAACGATTCAAAGCCTGCTTTGGAGAATGCACTGGAGGCTCAAAAAATGCTTGCGCGAGCCGGAGCGCACGACTCAGAATGGCGTGCCTTGCTCATCGCAGCCCGTGCGAGCGATCTCGCGGGAAATAATTCCGCGGCGTTGGGATACGCATCACAAGCTGATCGCTTGTGTGCGAGTCTCGAGCAGAAGTGGAGTAAGGAAGCGTACGATGGTTACCTTCGCAGACCAGACATTCAGAACTATCGCAATCAAGTTGCCCAAATTCTGAAGCGTAAGTGAACTTAGACCACAAGGAGAAAACACGATGATCCCCTTCACTCAAATATCCAACTACGAAAGTAGTGAGTTTCCATTTAACGTGCTTTTTGGATCAGGCGGCGGCAGCCCGGGCGGCGGCTCTGCCGGCGGCGGCGGTAAGAAGAAGCCCACCAAGAAAAAACCGGCCAAGAAGAAATAGTTTTTATCCGTGTTCCCATGAGTGCTGCGCTTGCTGATGTGACGCAGACAGCAAGAACACGGATTAACAAAATCACACTCAGATTAGGGCACCACCTGCGGGTCAAACCAATTTTGACGCGACAAGTTTTGTGTGCAAGGACCGTTGCGTAACGGCGACGCGATGGAAAACCGCTTATCAGGAGACTGTTATGGCTGAGATAGAGACTGGCGCCGCGAAGCGGTTGCGATCAGTCGATCACGCGAATGCAATACCGCTCACGAGGTTTCTTCAAAAGATCGATGGGGAGAGTGGTCTATCGAGGAAGGATCGGCTGCGCTTGTTGGACCAGGCGATTCTGTTGCTGGAAATGAACTACGTGCATCTACCACTCAAGCGCGCTATGCACGCGATCAATCCGATTCGACGGCTAAAGCTGCACAAATTCCGCCTTGAAGAACAAAAGGACGGCGAGATTGAAAGCGATAGGCAATTCCATAAAAGAATGTTAGAGATTTTTGCCTCGCTCCGCGATCTTCACACCCATTATCAATTGCCGGCGCCTTTTCAGAATCAAATGGCTTTTCTTCCTTTTCTCATCGAGCAGTATTTTGTGACTGATCGGAGGAACCAACGGATCGAAAAGTTCATGGTTTCGCGGATCGCTCGTAAATTCGTCCGATCCGGTCGCAATGCTGCGCCGGAGGTTGTTTCATTCCGGCCGGGCGTTGAGGTCCTCGCATGGAATGGAGTACCGATTCGTCGCGCAGTCGAGATAAACGGGGAAACACAGGCAGGAAGCAATCCCCAGGCGAGATTTGCACGTGGACTCGATAGTCTCACGACCAGGCCGTTGGACTTGTCGCTGCCGCCGGATGAGTCCTGGGTGTCTATTACTTATCGATCTAAAGCCGGAAAGATCCTGACGCTCGACAAACAGAAGTGGATGGTTGATGCAGTCCACGAGAGGCCCGCAGCAACAAAAACAACCAGACGAAAAAGAGCCGCCGTAGACCTCAAGAAAACTAAAATCAACCAGTTAAAAAAGGACTTATATCATCGGAAGAAACCGGTTTTGGGTCCGCGCGACGTGCGGGTGCGCAGGGAGTTCGCGGACATGTTCTACGCTCAGGTCAAGAGAGTGGGAGGACGAGACATCGGATACGTTCGCTTGTTTAGCTTTGACCCGGACGATCCGGATCAATTCGTCGCAGAGTTCAAACGCGTAATAACTTCTAAAGAATTTCCCCAGGAGGGCCTCATCATAGACGTTCGAGGTAATCCTGGCGGCAAGATCAGAGCCGGTGAGCGCTTGCTTCAGTTGTTCACTCCGCGACGCATCGCTCCTGAGCTTTTCGAGTTTATTAACACGCCGCTGAATCTCGAGATTTGCCGCCATGCGCCTAAGCATTGGGACCTTTCCCGATGGACTCACTCAATGGTCGACGCTGTGCAAACGGGGGCGATCTATTCCAGCGGCTTCCCCTTTAGTTCCGAGGAGAGTTGTAACGACATAGGCCAAGTGTATTACGGCCCAGTGTTACTTATTATTGATGCGTTGTCTTACAGTACCACTGACATGTTTGCCGCCGGCTTTCAGGACAATGAAGTCGGCGAGGTTCTCGGCACAAGCGATAACACTGGCGCAGGCGGCGCCAACAACTGGACGTACGAAGACTTGATGACCGCTCTTCGCAGCCATCCACGGTCTCCCTTCAAGCCGTTGCCGAAAGGCGCTGACATCGGGCTCGCAATGCGGCGGAGCATCCGCGTAGGGCGCAATTCCGGCAGGCCACTTGAAGAACTGGGAATCGTGCCCGATGACCGCCACTACATGACGAAGCGAGATCTGCTCGAGGAGAATTATGATCTGCTCAGGAAGGCGGCAGAAAAGCTGAGAGACAAGCCAATCTATTCACTTTCCGTAAAACGTTTTACGGAGAAGAATGGCGCCTGGGGATTGATTCTAAGCTGTAGGTCGAAAATCCCGCCGCGGAAATCGGGAAACAAAAACGGATCGAAGATGCGGCCGGCGAAACCCCTCGAGAACATCGCATACTTAGACATCTTCCTGAATGGTCGCTTCAAGAAGAGCATTAACGCCAACAACGGTTCGCTCCAGCGAACGAGAGTCACATTTGAAACCGGCGAGAAAACCCGCGAGCTGCTGGTCCAAGCCTTCGACGAAGCGCACAACCTGGTCGCGGCCTCACGGGTTCGTGATAATGACTTGTGAGTGAAGTAGGCCCATTTCACTGCCGGAAGGCGAGGTGCATCAATGCGAAAATCCGTGTTTGCCGCACGTTGAACCTGTTGAGCCGTTGCGAACATACCATTTGACCGAGCGTCTCCCGCACCGGACGCGGGCAAGAGATTCGAACGTCCTCACCAGCGGCCAAAAACGCTGCGAAATAATTTACCAACCGTAGTAATAAGAGCGATAATTACTCAACTTACCAAGGTGGTTGTTGCACTAATCTCTGCTCTGAAACCCTGGAGTACTCAAATGAATCATCACAGGCGATTGCCGTTTCTCCTCTCCGCACTCCTTGTTTTTTCAATACTTTGTCAGAGCACGCCGGCACACACTCTATCGACCGCACACACCCCAGCACCGTCACCTTCAACTGAAGACGCCCGGATCGCCCGGCTCGTCGGCCTGGCGAAGGTTTGGGGAACGGTGAAGTACTTCCACCCTTACCTGGCTTATCGCGATATCGACTGGGACAAGGCGCTGATCGACGCCATTCCAAAAGTCAACGCCGCCAGGACTCCACAGGATTACCAGGCCGCGCTCAATCAGATGCTCGCCATCCTGAACGACAAAAGCACTCGCGCGGACATAGAAGTCGAGAACAAACCAGCGAGTTCAACGCCGCCCGCCTCACCGAACCTCGTACGCACGGAAAACGGCATCCTGATAATTGCTGCCGCCCAAATCGCACAAGCCGTTTCGAAAGACATTTCCACCCTCAACGGTTTCATGACGAGCATCAATCAGTCGCTTCCGACCGCCAGCGGCATCGTCGTCGACGCTCGCAGCGCGTCCAAAGCAACAGAGCTCGACGCGTATCACCTCGACAACTTCCTCCGCCAATCACTCACCGCCATGCTTGATACAGACGTCGTACTCGGCGCGACGCGTTACCGCATGCACAACGGCTACGCCACGCAAACCGCCAGCGGCGCAAACTTCTACTATTCCGCCGTCGTCAACTCCAGTCC
Organism: Pyrinomonadaceae bacterium; assembly: GCA_035649995.1. Lineage (GTDB taxonomy): Bacteria > Acidobacteriota > Blastocatellia > Pyrinomonadales > Pyrinomonadaceae > PSRF01. Next base: position 4,948 of record DASRIM010000434.1, read on the forward strand.
AAAGACCATCGCCGGCCGCTCGAAAACCAAAACACCGCCGATGGCGTTCATCGTCAACCAGAACTCACCCGCGATCGCCGACGTTCTGAGCGGGCTTCAGTCAGCAGGCCGCGCCCAAGTCGTACTCGAAGGTGAACAACCACTCAGCGAAACATTCACGATTGAAGTGTCCGACGGCGTGAAAGTACGGATGCGCACGGCGGAGATCGTGAATGCCGACGGCTCGATCGATCTTCAACCTGACGCCGCCGTCGCCAAAACAACAACAGACGACGCAGCGCTGAACGAAGCGATGAAAGCCGTCCGTGCAAACACCGCCGCTACAAAACCAAAGCGCACGATCTCACAGACCACGCCGCAAGTCGCGGAAATCGACAAACCATACGCCGACATGCTTTTCCCCAACGTCGAATACCGCCTGCTCGCGCTGTTTCGTTTCTGGAACGTCATCAACAACTTCTTCCCGTACAAACATCTGATCGGCGACTCGTGGGAGACTGTGCTGCCTCGCTATATCCCGAAGTTCGAAGCAAACAAAGACGCAGTGGATTATCAGCTCACCGTGCGCGAACTGGTCACCGAAATGCGTGATTCACACGGCGGAGTTCGCAACACGACTGCGGCAAGCGAAAAGCTCGGTACATTCGTGCCCAACGCCATGGCTGGATACGTCGAAAACAAGTCGGTCATCACGAAGGTGATCGACGACAAGTTGCCGATCAAGGTCGGCGACGTGATCTTGTCAGTCGACGGCGAGCCGATCGAGAAGAAGCGAGAGTCGTTGGCGCGTTACATCGCGTCGTCAACGCCGCAATGGCTGATGAGGCTCGTTCATCTTCGCCTCATGCTTGGACCCAAAGACACCGCCGTCAAACTCAAAGTGCGAGGCGCGAGCGGCGAAGTCCGCGACGTCGAGCTACCGCGGGCGTCGAGCATCATGGATCCGAAGTGGCCCGGACTGATGGAACGGTCCACTCCGATCGTTCAAGTACTGCCGAGCGGTTACGCTTACGTCGATCTGGATCGTTTGCAAGCGGGTGAAGTCGACAAGATGTTCGAGACGATCAAAAACACGCCCGCCGTTATCTTCGACATGCGCGGCTATCCTAACGGCACCGCCTGGTCCATTGCGCCACGTTTGACTGAAAAGAAAAACGTCGTCGCCGCACTCTTTTCACGGCCCGTGCGTGAAGCAAACGATCTGACCGACTCCGACGTCGGCGACTCCGGAAGGTATTCATTCGCGCAACGAATTCCCGAGCGTCAGGGCGACCTTTACCGAGGCAAGGTCGTTGTCCTCATCAACGAAGACGCGATCAGCCAGTCAGAGCACACTTGTCTGTTCTTCGAAGCCGCGACTGACGTAACGTTTATCGGCACACCCACCGCGGGTGCAAACGGCGACGTCACGAACATGGTCCTGCCGGGCAATCTCACCGTCAGCTTCAGCGGACACGACGTGCGTCACGCCGACGGCCGGCAATTGCAGCGAGTCGGAATACAGCCGACGATCCGCGTCGAGCGCACGGTTCGCGGATTGATCGAAGGACGCGACGAGATTCTCGACGCCGCCATCAAGTTCTTGCAAAACGTGTCGAAAAACAGCCCGAAATGAGCCTGCTCGCGAAACAAAAACCTCACTCAAACACATAATCAGTAGGTCGGTGGGTTAGCTCGCGTTACTATAGGCAGACACGGATTAGGTCACTCTGCGCTTTTTGGGGGAGTGTCCTGTCTCTGCCATTTTCTTGAACCAGTCGCTTACCTAGCGCTTTGCGCCTCGCGACCCAGAGCGAGTCAATCTTTCTCACCGGAGGCACTATGAGCTCCAGCAGCTTCGCCAACGATCTGTTCATCAGTTATGCCCACATCGATAATCTCTCGGTGTCCAGCGACCAGGGTTGGATCGATCTGCTTCACGAGCGGCTTCGAATCCGTCTCGCGCAACTGCTCGGAAAACCACCCAGGATCTGGCGTGATCGCAAGCTGAAAGGCTACGACGTTTTCGACGACACGATCGTCATCGCGCTCGAGGGCTCAGCGATAATGGTGTCCATTGTCTCTCCGCGCTACGTCGAGTCTGATTACTGTCGCAGCGAAATCGACAACTTCGTTAATGCCGCATGCGAGCAGGTCGCGGACCAGTTAGGCGACAAACGCCGCATCATTCGCGTAGTGAAGACGTATGTTCCGTACGGGCAGCATCATCCGGCTTTGCGAGACATACTGCCGTATGAATTTTACGAGCGAAACGAAGACACCGGGCGCGTTCACGAATTCGATCACGAGATTAGCGCCCAGGGCGATAAAGACAAGCGGTACTGGAACAAGTTCGAAGATCTCGTCTGGGACCTTCACGAACTCATCAAGCTCCTCGAGAATCCCGAGCCGGTCGTTCCCAAACCCGCCGGCGCGACGATCTATCTCGCAGAGACCACGTCAGACCTGAGCCAGGAACGCGACAAGGTAAAACGAGAGCTGACCCAGTTTGGCCACGTCGTTCTGCCGGACAAACCTCTGCCGCTCGAAGTTAATGCTTTCAAACAGACTGTCAGCAATTATCTCAGCAACAGTCAGCTCTCGATCCATTTGATCGGTGAGCACTACGGCATCATTCCCGAAATGGAGACTGAACGATCGATCGTCAGGCTACAGGAAGAGCTCGCGGTCCAACGCGGCGACGACGCTCACTTCTCTCGTCTCATCTGGATGCCGCCGGGCTTGCAGCCGAAAGACGAACGCCAGAAGCAGTTTGTGGTCCATCTTCAGAACAGTTTCTCGTCGCACAACGGTTCCGAGTTGTTGCAGGTGAAACTGGAGGACCTCAAGACGATCATCCAGTCGAAACTCGATCGCAAAGCCAAACCTGCGGCTGTCGAGTCAGACGAAGCAAGCACCGTCCGTATCTATCTGATTTGCGACCCGCAGGATGCTGAAGCCGCCGAGCCGATACAGAGTTATCTCATCGACTGCGGTTTCGAAACGACATTGCCGCTGATGAGCGGAACGGACGCCGAGATCCTCGAGGATCACAAAGACAATCTCCTGCTCTGCGACGCGGTTTTGATCTATCACGGACGAGCGAGCGAAGGCTGGCTGCGCATGAAGCTGCGGGAGTTGCTGAAACTTCCCGGATACGGGCGGACCACGCCGTTGCTGGAAAAAGCGATCTACATGGGTGGGCCAGTGTCGCCGTTGAAAGAAAAGTTCAAGGTCCTCGAAGCCAGCGTGACGCGAAATTACGGCGACTTCGTTCCAGCCACTCTCGAGCCGTTCATTGCCAGGATCCGCAAGGCGAAAGGAGAATCGCGATGACGCCCGAAATCACTGAAACCTTCGCCGAGCTCGGAATTCCGGTCAATCCTTTTCCCGGCCTGCGCCCGTTTGATTTTGACGAGAGCCATCTCTTCTTCGGGCGCGACGGTCAAAGCGAGCAACTGATCAGCAAACTCAGCCGCACGCATTTTTTAGCGGTCGTGGGAACGTCAGGCAGCGGCAAGTCGTCCCTCGTGCGCGCGGGACTGATGCCCGCGCTGCTCGGCGGATTCATGTCGAGTGCCGGTTCGAACTGGCGTATCGCGATCACCCGTCCAGGAAATGATCCGATCGGCAATCTCGCGCGGGCTTTGAATGCTCCGGACGTATTCGGATCCGAAGTAGCAGAGAACGCGGCGCTACAAACCGCGCTGGCAGAAGCCACGTTACAACGCGGCAGCCGCGGTTTGGTTGACGCGGTTCGCCAGGCCGTCATCTCGGAACAGGACAACGTGCTGGTCATAGTCGATCAGTTCGAAGAGCTGTTTCGTTTTGCTCGCGTCACAGACGACAAGAAGTACGGCAACGAAGCCGCGGCCTTCGTCAAACTTCTCCTCGAAGCTGCGCGGCAGCACGAGCTTCCGATCTACGTCGTTCTGACAATGCGTTCTGATTACCTCGGCGACTGCTCGCAGTTCTGGGGGCTTCCGGAAGCAATCAACGAGAGCCAGTACTTGATCCCGCGACTGACTCGCGATCAACTGCGGGAAGCGATGACTGGCCCAATCAGCGTCGCTCAGGGACAGATCACGCCACGGCTCGTCGCTCGTCTGCTCAACGACGTCGGCGACGATCAGGACCAGTTGCCCGTGTTGCAGCATCTCCTGATGCGCGTGTGGGACGAGGCGAAAGAGAAAAGGCTGGACATTGAAACCGAAGAGAATGGCGAGCCTGTCAGGATTTCTCACAAACAGGTACACCGCGGCAACGCGCTCGACGTGTGTTGTTGCGATGCTGTCGGTGGAATGGCCAACGCCCTGTCGCGTCACGCTGACGAGGCTTTCAACGAATTGCCGAACGACAGATCGCGCCAGGTTGCCGAAAGCATCTTCAAAGCGCTGACTGAAAAAGGCACGGACAACCGTGAAATTCGCCGGCCCGTAACTTTGGGAGAACTGTGCGCGGTCGTCGACGGAAGTGAGAATGAAATCATCACCGTCATCGAAACCTTTCGCCGTCCGGGCCGATCGTTTCTCATGCCGCCGGCTGGCGTTGCACTCAACTCGAAATCGCTGATCGATATTTCTCACGAGAGTTTGATACGCGGCTGGTCGCGCCTGAAAGCGTGGGTTGACGAAGAGGCGCGCTCATCCCGTATTTACCAGCGAGTTGCGGAAACAGCGGTGCTGCACAGCGAGGGTGGCGCCGGGCTCTGGCGCGATCCGGATCTCCAGATCGCCCTGACGTGGCGTGATCGAAGTAAACCAAACGAGACCTGGGCGCGCCGTTACAATTCGCAGTTCGGTTTAGCGATGGCTTTTCTCAATGAAAGTGTGGCCGAGCGCGATGCGGAAAAAACGAGGAAAGAAAAGGAACGCAAGAACCAGATCAGGCGCACGCAGTTGACGGCTATTGTGATGGCAATCGGTTGTTTAGCCGCAACAATAGCCGGCGCAATCGCCTGGAACGCAAAGAGAGATGCCGACGCTCAGAAACAGATTGCTTTGGCCGCGACGGCGGAAGCCGTGCGCCTGAGAGACGGCGCGATCGTTTTGAAGAACGAGGCGGACAGGCAGAAAGGCATAGCGGAGGGAAACCTGGTTGAAGTAAACAAGCAGAAAGAGATAACGGACAAAGCCCTGGAGGAAGCCAGGCAACAGAAGAGCGCGGCAGAAAAGAACCTCGCGGAAGCGAATCGACAACGATCCGTAGCTCAAGTCGCACTGCAACAACAGACCACCGAAGTCTTGAAGGGTAAGGGCCTGAGTGCGCTGAAAGAAGGAGACGACCGAAAGGCAATCGCATCCTTCGACGACCTGCATCAGCATGCCCAAAAAACGAAGGACACGTCCGCTGACATATTCGCTCAGATCAGCACCGCCGATATCTACCGCGACCGCGTTCCATTTTTCCTGGTGGTTTCAGAAAGCGACCTGGACCCGAGCGAGCTCGAAGAAGGCGAATCAGGCGCCGCAATCAAGCAGTATCTCCAAAGCTATCTGGTTGCCATGAAACAGCAGAGCAAAGATGAAGAAGCGATGAAGCAGGACATGCGGAACAACATCAAGCTGGCGACAGAAAAGTATCAGTTGGCACTGGCGGCGAACAACAACCATAAGGGCCCCGAGCATGCCGTCAGGCAGGGTTACATTCTTCAGAACCTCGGAGATCTGCTTTTAGTCGGCGGGGCATCGGAGCTTCAGGAAGACTCTAAAGCATGGCAAGGCGAGCCGGCCCTCGAGGCACGTAGAAAAGAAGCCGTGGAACGCACGATGAATTATTACGTGCAGGCCCGCCAGGCGTATCACGACGCCGCGCTCTATCGTGAAGAAGCGGAAATACTGAAGAAAACAGCCGGACTGCTTCATCGCGAATGGAAAGACAGTCAGATCAAAACGTCGGGTGATGGATTACCGCGTAAACAAGAGGGGCCCGCGTCGGGCTTTCCAAACGAGCTCGCACAGGTAGTGAAGCTGTACGAAGACGCCGGCGTCTACTTCGAAAAGGCCAACAAGCCATTGCGGCAGGCTGCGATGTACCTCCTCATCGCCGAAACATTCAAGGAACTGCCGAAGCAGAACATCGCACACCGTAACGCGATTCGTTATTTGCAACTTGCGGCGGACATTCATCGCAAACAGAAAAACTTCCTCAAGGTCGCTGCCATAGACGAAGATCTGGCCAACATCTACAAAGATTTCGACGCCGAACTTCAGTTCGCTGTTTTGAAGGACGCTCTTACCGCACAACGCAGCATCAGTATTGCGAATAAACCGAAAGCGTACCGCGAGGACATTGAACGACGCGTTACGGCGCTGGTCGACAAGATCGGAGAACTACTGCACGAATCAGGCGACGAGACCGCGGTGAATAAGTTCTTTACAGAAACGCTCAACGGTTCCAGCGGTCTCGAGCGGGCCAATCTCCTGTCCGCCTTTGCTCAGTTCTACAAACAGCACGGCGAAAACGAAGCGGCCGTTCAGTACCTGAACCAAAAGAGAGACGTCTACAAGCAACTCGGGAATCGCATCGAAGAAGCAAATACGCTTTTCGAGATCGGCACGCTTCACAACGAATCGAATCAGAGCGTCAAGGCGGGAAAAGCGTTCGATGAGGCATTCGTTAGCTACCGCGACAGCGGAGACCAGTTCAAGGAGTACCAAAGCAGTTACCAGGTCGGAGCCAATCTGCTGAAGATCGCGGAACACTTCGCGGCGTCGGACAAGCAAAAAGCGATCGGCGTTTATGAAGAGACGATGAGGCTTTCAATCGGAACGCCGTCGCTGCTGTACAACATCAGCTCGGTCATGCAGGCCCTCGGACCACTGTATTTAGAAATGAAGACGGAAGAGGGAAACGCGAAGGCCAGGAAATTGTTCCAGACTACGATCGACACCTCTGCTGCTCGCAAGAGTGACAACGAAGCCGAGGTGAGGTCCATCATCGGCGACGTTTACAAGAAGGTGGGCGACAAAGCTAACGCGCGCGCTTCTTACGACCTCGCGCTCAACCTGTACGACAAGAAAGAGTTTGGTTCGTATCGCTACGCGGAAGTCCTGCGCAAGATAGGCGCGCTCGAGATCGAAGGAACTCCAAAAACACTCGCCGACTTCTATGTGCAAGAGTCCATCGCCGCCGGCGACACTGGAAACGTGCGCTACCAGGCTGTAACGACCGAGTTGACAGGATATTTCTATCGCGAATCAGGTGATGCGGCGAAAGCGATGCTTTATCTGGAACGGGCGGCGCTTTTGTACCATCAGGCGGATCTGAAAACGAGAGAGGCCAATATACTCAGGACGCTTGCGCTGATGTACGACACCAAGGGAGATAAGCAGAAAGCGCGCGACTTGCGCCGGCAGGCGGACTTGCTGGATCCAGCGCCAACGACGTACCGCTAATTTCGACGGCGTTTACTTGATGCGTTCGACGGAGTTGCGGCCGCTACACGACGATTCGTACGCGGCGGCGACGATCCACGCCACGCGCTTCGGATCTTTGGCGTGAAACGACAGCCAGTACGGACGGCTGACGACGACCATGTAAGTCACCTTTTGGTTCCGTCTCGGACGCCATTCGTAGATAAACCTGCCTTGCGCTTTCTGTTTCTGCCGCAACGTGATCGAACGTGGATCGGCATTTATCAGTCGGGCGAGACCCTCGGCAGCGACGCGTGTGGGATCGCTAAAGGCCCAATCTTCTTGCCCGCCGTCAGCCCGTGCCTGCGCTTTGATCGACTCGTCAAACGAGTCGATCTCGGTCAGGAACGTATAGCCGCAACCGACTTTGTCGTTGTCAGGTTGATCGGCCGACGCGCGGTAGTCGAGCTCAGTCGAGTTTTGTGGATCGACGGAAACCACCTGTTGAATCACGAAGAGGCTGCAACATCCCATGTGGCCGTAGCCGCCCCAGAAAGATTCACTGTTCCCGCGGGTCGTCAGTTCGCCTGAAAAGAAGCGGCCGAGGAGCGTCGCCCGGACCATCGAATCGGGACCACGTTGAATCAGTTTATCGAACTGGCTGAACCGCTGATCGCTGACCAACTCTACTCGTATATTGTCGATGACGAGCGGCGCCGGGCGGCTGCGAGCTGAAGTCACTCCGCAACAGTACATCGTCCCCGACGCAGCCGTGCCGCCATACTCGAGCCAAACCTGGGGCCACGACGAACACGCAGTGTCGAAGAAAGTGAAGTCTTCAAACCCGTGCGAAACAAAACCCGTGATCTCGAGCAGCTTGTGGTTATAAGCCGCCGGGTCTTTCTTCAAGTCGCAGAGCGAGACCTTCACACGCTCCTCGCTCCTCGATTCGGCCGATCTCACAGGCGTGCTGTGTTGAACCACCAACGCCGTGCCGGCGGCGAAGAGAGTCATCAGGAAACAGGCTATGAAACGAAGGTTCATGAATCGTGTCCTGGCGTTTTGGAACACTATAACTGATCTTTAGAGGTCCAAAGCCCAGGAAAAGTTCCAACTCTTTGGCCAAAGTCGTAGTAAACTGCTCCGACGATTTGCCCGGAACGTATCGACCGTCGCGCCGGGAGGAAAGTTCGACAACGGCATCGCTTCGAGCAACCAACTCGGCAGCGATATCGTAATTGTACGGTGCGGATCATCGGCGCTGCCTTAACGCATGGCGAGGTTAGAAATGATAGACATCGAACACGTTCGTGAAGAGGTTGCGAACGGGATCAGCCGTGAAGAAGTTGCGAACAGCATCAGTCACGGGCTGGCGTTGATACTCGCGCTCGTCGCGCTGCCGATATTGCTGATGACGGCAGTGCGCGCGGGTAGTACGCACTTCACGGTCGGCGCGGCGGTGTTTGGTCTAACAATGGTCATACTGTATCTCGCTTCGACGCTTTATCACTCGCTTACGCACGTGCGGGCGAAGCAGTTCTTCCGGCATCTCGATCATTGCGCGATCTTTTTGTTGATAGCCGGGTCGTACACTCCGTTTACGCTCGGCGTGTTGCGTGGTCCATGGGGTTGGACGCTGCTCGCGATCGTTTGGACGTTGGCGATCGCCGGTATTACGTTAAAGTGTGTTGGCGGCATGCGGCATTGGTGGATCTCGATGGTTTTGTATCTTGTCATGGGTTGGCTTGCGATAGTGGCGGTGAAACCGATACTGACGCTAGTGCCGCTGCCGGGTATTCTATTGATCCTGGCGGGCGGCATCGCTTACTCCGGCGGTCTTGCGTTCTTCGCCGCGCACCGCATCCGTTACAACCATTTCATCTGGCACCTCTTCGTCATCGCTGGAACAACCTGCCACTACCTCGCTGTCCTCTGGTACGGCGCCTCCGCTTCGTAAATGGGTTTTTAAATCTCCTTCACCATGTGTCTTCCGCTTGCGGGAAGTCAGCGGTAAAGGGATTTCTGAAATTCCCATTTCATGTGTCTCGCGCTTGCGGGAGTGGCAGCTACTTCAGCTTGTACTGAAACGCGATCTTCGTCTCCTCATCCAAAACCAGTGCGCGTACGAAGCGATAAGAACGTCCACTGCGCGGCACTTCGATGCGAACCGGAAGCACTCCCGCTACGCGACGCTGCAAATTCACAACGTTGTCCGAAGCGGTGTTCAATAACGCCGAGCGGTTCTTGCGAGCCTGCTCTTCGAGTTTGTTCACGCCGTCAATCGTGAAGTTCTTACCCGCAGTTACATTGACAGTCTCGCTAACGGCGCCGAGCTCGAGCGT
>DASRIM010000435.1:0-19058 GCA_035649995.1 Pyrinomonadaceae bacterium
CTTCCCTGCCTTTTAAAGCTCGGATGCGCGCAACTGCGTCGGAATTGAACGGATCGGCTCCCAGCCCATAGAACGTGTCAGTGCGGAACGCGATTACTTTGTCCAATTCGTATCGATCCTTGTTTTCTTCAAACTCGGCGCGTCCAGCACGTTCGCGTCAAACCCCGAGACGTACGGTTTGACGACCGCGTACGACGAGGCGAAATAGATCGGCATCGCTTTCAAATCCTTCAACGCTTCCGCCTCGGATTCGGGCGAATCGTGATCGAACAACATTCGCAGGTTGGTCCATTCGCTGGTCGTCTGCATCACCATTCCGCGCCGCACGACGTCGTAGTCGCCGGCATGGAGCGCGGCTTCGTATTCGTCCCAGGGTTTGATCACGATCTCCGTCTCGACGTTGAGCACCGCGCGCCACATCTCCGCGATCGACTGCGCCACGATCTTCTGTTGCTCGTTGCGGTTGACCAATAGCCTGATGACGGGAAAACCTTCGCCGTCCGGGTAGCCTGCGGCGGCGAGCAGCGCGCGCGCTTTGGTGGCGTCCTGTTCGAGTAACTCATTCTCGTCGACGACGGGCTTTTCACCTGACATCGCGTCCGGCAGGAACTTCCCCGCGGGCTCAGTCGCGCCGCGCAGATCGTCGCGGCTGATGCGTTCGCGATCGATCGCCAGCGCGAGCGCTTCGCGAACTCTTACGTCGTCAAACGGTTCGCGCGAGATGTTGAAACTGTAATACGTGAGCGCGCCGAACGTGGAGCGCCGGAAATCTTTGTACGGCGCAAGAAGTTTCAGCGCCAAAGGTTCGAACGGCGCGTTGGTGACGGCGTCGACTTCACCGGCGCGATACGCTGCGAGCGCGTCTTCGGCGCCGGAGGTGTTCACGAAGGTGACGCGATCGAGCGCGACTGAAGCGTCGTCCCAGTAAGTCCTGGCGCGTTCCAGTTGGACGCGATCTGCTTGCGCCGATGACAACTGAAACGCGCCGTTCGAGATCAACTCGTGCGACTCCAAGCGTTGCGTCCGATCCGCGGCGTCCACTTTTACGGGTCGAAATACCGGATGGGCCACCAACGACGGGAAGCTCTCGTCCGCGTGTTCCAGCGTGACTTGCAGGACGTGCTCGCCGAGCGCGCGGGCGCCGAACACAGGTGGCTCGGGTTGCTCGGCCGGCGGCGCATTCGGCTCAGTGGTCTCAGCGGGTTGAGTGTTCGCGGTTGCGCCTTCGATGTTCGCCAGCAGCTCAGTGTGCGGCGCGAGTGCGCCGATCTTGAGCGTGCGTTCCCACGAACGAACGAAGTCGCCGGCGGTGACCCTCTCGCCGTTGGACCAGCGGGCATTCTCACGCAGGTAAAAGGTCCAGACGCGACCGTCAGCGGATGATTCCCAACGCGTCGCCACTCCGGGAACGGGCGAAAGCGTCTGCGGGTCGTAGTCGGTCAGTCCTTCGAAGAGAGCGCGCACCGCGTCTGTGTCGGGCGCGGCCGCAGCGAACGCGGGATCGAACGTTTGCGGCAGCCCTCCGTCACTCCAGCGAAACTCCTGCGTGCGCGGCGCGGCGACGGAGCCGTAGTAAGTCGACGGCGTCTCGCCGCTGAAACAGCCGCTGTGCGTCAAGCAGAGAACGAGCAGTAAAGAACAGATCGGGGAAATTCGTCTCATCTGCGTAATTCGTTATAAACCTCTACGGTCCGCTTTCGTGTCGATTCAAAACCATCGGACGTGTCGATCAAATAGTCCGCGTACTTTTGCTTTTCTTCCTGCGGCATCTGTGAAGCGATTCGTCGCTGGGCTTCTGCAAGCGTAAGTTTGTTGCGCAGCATGAGGCGCTCGAGCTGGACCTCGGGCCGGCAGTGGACCACGATCAGTTTGTCGAAACGCTTGTAGCCGCCCGACTCGATCATCAGCGCCGCGTCGACGATTCCTATACCATCCGGATCTTCGTTTTCCCACTCGCGCAGGATCTCATCCTGGCGCGCGATGATGAACGGGTGAAGAATGTGGTTCAGGCGTTGTCGTTGCGCTTCGTCAGCGAAAACGATCGACGCCATTCGCTCGCGATCGAGTGTTCCATCCGGCGCCAGGACGTCTTCGCCAAACGCTTCGGCAACGGCTTTGAGACCGGCTGCGCCCGGGGCTACGACCTCGCGCGCCGTTTGGTCCGCGTCTAAAACATGACAGCCGAGCTCGGCAAACACGGATGTGACGAATGATTTGCCGACTGCGATCGATCCGGTTAATCCGACGCGGAGCATATCAACTCCGCCGTAGCCGCGCGGCGTTCAGTGTGTTTTTCATCAACATCGCTACAGTAAGCAGACCGACGCCGCCCGGAACGGGCGTCAACTTGCCCGCGACTTCCGCGGCTTCAGCCGGATGCACGTCGCCGACGAGCGTGTAGCCGCGCTTCGAGAGCACCTGCAATCGCTTCTCGGCATCGTGACCGAACAGCGCCTTTACCTCGTCCGGCTCGGTGACTTTGTTCATACCAACGTCGACGACGGTCGCTCCCGGCTTGATATGTTCGCCGCGAATCATTCCCGTTCGTCCAATGGCCACGATCAACAGATCTGCTTCGCGCGTCACGGATGCGAGGTCGCGCGTGCGCGAGTGACAGATCGTGACCGTCGCGTCGCGCTGCAAAAGCAGTTGCGCCATCGGGCGTCCGACGATCTGGCTGCGCCCGACGACACACGCGCGAGCGCCGCGAATCTCGATGCCGCTGTCGTCAAGCAGCTCGATGATCCCCGCAGGCGTACACGGCACGAAGACCGGCCTGCCCAGCGCCAGCTTTCCCGCGTTCACCGGATGAAAGCCATCAACGTCCTTCGCCGGATCGATCGCCTCGATGATCGCGCGCTCTTCGACTCCGCTCGGCAATGGAAGCTGCGTCAGTATGCCGTCGACGTCCTCGCGTGAATTCAACGAAGCGATCAGGTTCAACAACTCTTCGGTGGTCGTCGACGCCGGCAACGCATGGTGCTCCGATCGTATGCCGACCTCTTCGCAGGCCTTGATCTTGTTTCCAACGTAAACAGCCGACGCCGGATCGTCGCCCACGCGCACCGCGGCGAGACAGGGACGCATGCCGCGGTTTTCCACCATCTGTTCGATCTGTGTCTTTACATCGTGCTTGATTTTTGCGGCCAGTGGGCCACCTTCAAGCGAAGTCGCGATAGTTATCATGTTTGCCCAATAGTATAATTCGACGCATGTTGTTGGCTAGACTGCTAATTCTACTAGTGTTTACGGCGTTTTCAGTGACGGCCCAGCCGAACGCCGACTATCTGCGGGGCCGTCAAGCCGAAAAATCGGGCGACGCCGCAAACGCGACCGCAAATTACCAGGCCGTCGTTTCACGCAATTCGATACTGAAAGAGTATGCACTGTGGCGGCTGGCGCGGCTCGCGCGCACGACCGGCGATCTGCCCCTCGAACGCGAACGACTGCGGCAACTGCTCGCCACCGCGCCGTCGAGTCTGCTCGCGGACACCGCCGCGCTGAGACTGAGCCGCAGCTTTTTCGAAAGCGGCGACTTTCCGGCCGCGGCCGATGCTGCCAGGCGACTTACCGTCTCAAAAAGCGTCGCGCTCTCGCGTGAAGCCGCGCTTTTGATGGGACAGTCACTCGCTCGCGCCGGCAAAGCCGCGGAAGCGCGCGAAGTGTTCGCTCGGCTCGTGATGCAAATGCCCGACGCGTCGCGCCCCGACGACTTCGCGCTCGCTGCCGTTCGCGAGCTCGACGCCGTAGACAACAAGGCCAACCTGGCGGAAGCGGAACACCTGCTGCGCGGTTCCATCTACCAGTTCAATCGCGACTTCGCCGGCGCGCGTGTTCACTACCAGGCCGTTGTCGAGCGATTTCCGCAAAGCGGCACGGCGCCAAACGCCATCTTCCAACTCGCGCGCGGCTTTTATCTCGAAACGAACTACCCCGAAGCCGTCACGCGGTTTCAGAAGGTCTTCGACTCGTATCCTGATTCGTCGAGCGCACGCGAGGCGCTGAGTTTTCTTGCTTCGACTTACCTGCGCATGAAGCGCTACGACGACGCGATCGCCACCTACAAGCGCTACATCGAACGTTTTCCCGACGCGCCCGGCCCGGAACGAGCGTATCTGAACCTCATCGACGTCCTTCACGAGGCGGGCCGCTACAGCGAAGCCCTCAGTTGGGTGCAACAGACGCGCGCGCGTTTCAAAAACGACATCGGCGGCGCACTCGCTCTGTTTGCGCAACTGCGAATACATCTGGCGCAGAAAAGCTGGTCCGCGGCCGTGCGCGATGCCGACGACTTGTTGAAGTTTTCAGATCTCGGCGGGACGCGCGTGCCCGGCGGTACCGGTCCGGCTGAGATCAACTTCCTGCGCGCGTATGCACTCGAGCAAACAGGCCGCACGGAAGAAGCGGTCACGTCCTACCTGGCGATTCCCGACGGGCGCAACGAGTACTACGGCATGCGTGCCACGCAGCGGCTGCTCGCACTCAGCAGCAATAACTTTGTCCGGATGCAGTTGAATTCATTGCTGAGTCAGGCACGATCCGGAACATCGGAACAAGCTCGAGTCGCTGCACAGTTGGCGCTGCGGCTCACAAACGATCCCAAAACGCGATCTGAGCTACTGAAACAGTTGCAAGCAGCGTATGACGCGCTGCCTTCGTATCGCCTCCCGAAGTTCAATCAGGTAACGCTGGCGGCGAAGGATCCCGAGACGGTGGGCGACGCGCTCCTCGCCCTCGAGCTTTACGACGAGGCACTGCCCGAGATTCTCGCGAACCGCACGATCGCGCCAAACTCCGACGAAGCCTACGCGATTGCCCTCCTCTCGTTGCGGGCGGGGTTTCCGAATCGCGCCATCCGCTTTGCCGAGCCGCTCTGGAAAACTATGCCCGCGGACTACGTCGTCGAGCTCGCGCCGCGCGATCTCGCGGGACTGCTCTATCCTGCGCCGTATCGCGAGTCGCTTTTGAAACACGCCTCGTCGCGAAACGTCGATCCGCGTTTCGTACTGTCGATAGCGCGGCAGGAATCACGTTTCCAGGCGGACGCGAAATCGATCGCGGCCGCGCGCGGAATGATGCAGTTCATTCCCGCCACCGCTAATCAGATCGCGGGCGAGTTGAAACTCGCGAACTTCGTTCAGGACGATCTCTACAATGCCGACACGGCGATTCTCTTCGGCTCGCAGTACCTGGCGAACCTGTTCAAACTGTTTCCGAACCAGCCGCAGGCCGTCGCCGGGTCCTACAACGCAGGCGAAGACAACCTCGCGCGCTGGATCGGGCGTGCACGCGTCGCCGAGCCCGACCATTACGTTCCGGAGATCGGCTTCGCGCAGACGAAAGATTACGTTTACAAAGTCGTCGCGAATTACTGGGTCTATCAACGCCTGTACGACGCTCAACTCCAGCCGTTAAGCAAATGAAGAAAACTCTCCTTCTGTTGCTGATCGCGATCGCCGGCCTCGGCGGCGCTGTGTCGTGCCGGCGCACTTCCGCCAACGAGAAGCGCTACGAGCTGAAGGGCAAGGTCGTGATCGTCGAACCTGAGAAACACCTGGTTACGATCACTCACGAAGACATCAAAGGCTACATGCCGGGCATGACGATGCCCTTCACCGTTCCGAACGACTCCGACCTGCAAATGCTCGTGCCGAACGCGGAAGTCACGGCGACGCTGGTGGTCGACGGCTCGCAGTCGTGGCTGGAAAACCTTTTCGTCGTCGTCAAACAAGGCGAGACTGGCGCTGCTACGGCCGCACCCGCGATGCAAGCAAAGGAAGGCGACGAAGTTCCCGACTACGTCCTCGTCAACCAGGATGCGAAGGAGATCCGCATTCGAAACTATCGCGGCAAGGCGCTGCTGTTGACGTTCATCTACACGCGTTGTCCGCTGCCGGAGTTTTGCACGTTGATGAGCAACAACCTCGCGCAGATCGATCGAAAACTCGGCGAGGACTCGCAGCTATACGCGAAGACTCATTTGCTCAGCATCAGCATCGATCCGGCGTACGACAAGCCGGAAGTGCTGCGCAGTTACGGGGCCGCGCATACTGAGCGATACGAGAAGGAGACTTTCGCGCACTGGGAGTTTGCGGCGGGAACTGAGGAACAGGTGAAAGATATCGCGCAGTATTTTGGCCTGCGCTACTTTCCGGAAAACGACCAGATCATTCACAGCCTGAGGACGGCTATCATTGCGCCGGACGGAAAGCTCGTGAAGGTCTACACGGGTAACGAGTGGAAGCCCGAAGAGGTCGTGGAGGAACTCAAGAAAACCTTACAGCAATAAAAGCCGCGTTCTTCCTGTGGATGTAACACGCCGCTATCGCAGCTCTCATGGGAATAGGATTAACGGAGAATTCCCTTACTAGCTATCATCACGCCAGTCCCTTGATCTTCTTGATCTCTTCAGTCAACACAGGGACCGCCTCAAACAAATCGCCGGCGATGCCGTAATCGGCAATGTCGAAGATCGGAGCTTCGGGATCTTTATTGATCGCCACGATCGTTCCGGAGTTCTTCATGCCGACAAGGTGCTGGATTGCACCGGAGATTCCCAGCGCGACGTAGAGCTTCGGCGCGACGGTCTGGCCCGACGATCCGATTTGACGATCGATCGGCAGCCACTCAGCATCGCAAATCGGACGCGACGCTGCGAGGTCTCCGCCCAACACTTCCGCCAACTTCTCCGCCAACGCGAGATTGTCTTTGCTCTTGATGCCGCGTCCGACGGCGACGATCACCTCGGCCTTCGTGAGATCGACGGCCTGCTTCGCCTCCTGGAACGGCGCCTCGGGAACCATGCGCACCTCGCCAATCTGGACAGACACGTTTTCGACTGCCGCTGAGCCACCCTTCGCCGCGTGGTCCGGACGGTAAGCTCCACTCTGAAACGTCGCGAACACCGGCGCTTCGCCGTCGGATGAAACGTCCGCGTCGAGCTTGCCGAGAAAGATTCGACGAGTGAACCCGATCTTGCCGTTTTCCGTCTTCGCCCTGATGCAGTCGCTAATCAACGACTTCTGAAAACGCGCGGCGAGCTTCGGCGCGAAGTCGCGCACCTGGTAGGTGTGCGTCAGGAAAACAAGGTTCGGCTCAGTTTGTTTGACGATCTGTTCGAGCGCGTCCGCGTAAGCGTCGGGCGTGTAGTCGCCGAGCTTCGGATCGTTGACGCAGATCACGCGAGAGACGTCATACGCGGCGATCTCCTGCGCGAGCCCTGAGACGTCGCCGCCAAGCACGACTGCGGTCACCGGCTGCTGCAACTCCGATCCGAACGACTGCGCGGCCGCAACGGCCTCGAGCGAGCTGCGATTTATAGCGCCGCCTTTGTTCTCAATAAAAACAAGTATTCCGTTACTCATAAATTCTTGTGTATCCGCGGTTAATAGACGCGAGCTTCCGTGTGCAGCTTTTGCGCCAACTCGGCGGCGCCGGCTTTCGCGTCGCCGTTGCCGAGCATCTGCGTCTGTTTCGTCTTCTGCGGCAGGTAGACCTTCTCGATCTTCTGGTGCGAAGGCCGCTCGACGATCTCGGCAGGCGCGCTCACTTCTTTGATCTCTTTCTTCTTCGCCGCCATGATGCCCTTCAACGTCGCGTAACGAATCTGGCTGATGCCGGACTGGATCGTGAGCAACGCAGGCAGCGGCATCGTGTACCACTGGTACCAGCCGCTCTCCAGCTCCCGCTTCACGCGGAAGTTGTCGGCCCTGGCGTCCACTTCGATAACGATCGTCGCGTGCGGCAAGCCGAGAAGCTCGGCCATGATCACGCCCGTTTGTCCGTAGCCATGATCGTCTGATTGCAGTCCCGTCATGACGAGGTCGGGCTTTTCATCTCGAATCGCGCCCGCGAGCACGGTCGCGGCTGCAAACGGCGAGAGGTGCGTGAGATTGTCGCCCACGACGTGAATCGCGCGATCGGCGCCGCGTGCGAGCGCGTCTTTGATGACGCTTTTCACGCGCTGCGGTCCCATCGAACAAACAACCACTTCCCCGCCCAGCTTCTCGCGAACTCGCAACGCCTCTTCCAGCGCGTAGCCGTCCGACTCGCTCACTTCAAACGACAGGTCCGCTTCTTCGATCCACGTCGCGTCTTTATTAATTCGCAGGATCGCATCCTTATTAGCGACCTGCTTCATCATCACGATTATCTTCACTATCCTTCATACCTCTTGAACAGCAACGCCGCGTTCGTTCCGCCAAAACCGAAACTATTCGAAAGCACGTAATCGACTCGCGCCTCGCGCGGTTCGTTCGGAACGTAGTCGAGATCGCAATCGGGATCGGGGTTGACGTAATTGATCGTCGGCGGGATGACGTTCTTGTGCAGCGTCAACACGCAGAAGATTCCTTCGATGCCGCCCGCCGCGCCCAGCAAGTGGCCCGTCATCGACTTGGTCGAACTAACTGCCAGCTTGTAAGCGTGCGCGCCGAACGTGTCCTTGATCGCCTTCGTTTCAAACTTATCGTTGTACGGCGTCGACGTGCCGTGCGCGTTGATGTAGCCGACCTGTTCGGGTGTGATGCCGGCGTCTTTCAGTGTTCGTTGCATCACTCGGCGCGCGCCGGAGCCCGTTTCGTCGGGCATCGTCAGGTGGAAAGCATCAGCGGCGGCTCCGTAACCTACGATCTCGCCATAGATCTTCGCGCCGCGGCGTTTCGCCGACTCCAGCTCTTCGAGGATCATGATCCCCGCGCCTTCGCCGATCACGAAGCCGTCGCGATCGCGCTCGAACGGACGCGACGCGTGCGGCGGATCGTCGTTGTTCGTAGACAACGCGCGCATCGCGGAGAAACCCGCCACGCTCATGGGCGTGATCGCCGACTCCGCGCCGCCGCAGATCATGATGTCCGCGTCGCCGCGCTGGATGATCTTGAAACTGTCGCCAATCGCGTGCGCGCCCGCGGCGCAGGCAGTTGCCGTTGCCGAGTTTGGTCCTTTCGCGCCGAAACGAATCGAGACCTGACCGGCGGCCAGGTTCACGATTGCCGAGACGATGAAGAAGGGCGAAACACGATCGGGACCGTCGTCGAGCAGCTTCGAGTGCTCGCGCTCGATAGCCCAGAAATCTCCGATGCCGCTGCTGATGTAGGTGCCGACGTTTTCGGCGATGTCGTCAGGAAGCTTTCCGGCCTCGGTGAGCTGGAGGCCGCTATCGGCCATTGCCTCGACGGAAGCGGCAATCGCGTAATGAATAAAGGCGCCCATCTTGCGCGCCTCTTTCTTTGCGATGAATGTTAGTGGGTCGAAGTTTTTGACTTCGCAGGCAAACTTTACTGAAAACTTCTCAGCGTCGAACTTCTTGATGTAGTCAGCGCCGCTGCGTCCGTTCATCAGCGCAGTCCACGTTTCTTCGACAGTGTTGCCAACGGGAGTGACGAGGCCGAGGCCTGTAATCACGACACGACGTGTCAAATTTAGAACTCCTTGAAACCAGAATAGCGATCAGCGAACGTGATGAGTGATCTGGGTCACTCATCACGGGTCACTACTTCTTGTGCTGATCGATATAGTTGTAGGCGTCGCGAACGCTTTGAATTTTCTCGGCGTCTTCGTCGGGGATCTCGATCCCAAACTCCTCTTCGAAACGCATCACCAGTTCAACCGTGTCCAGCGAATCGGCGCCTAGATCATCGATAAACCGGGCGTTCGGCGTGACCTCATTCTCATCGACACCAAGCTCGTCGACGATAATTTGTTTGACCTTATTCTCGATCTCTTGATCGGGCATCTTGTTAGCTCCTCTGTGAGTTTATTTAGACTAATACATCTCGAGCAGCAAGCGCAGTGCTAGCCGCTTCCAGGCTTGCTGCGTCCTCCACATTCAGACCCTTGACGTCGCGATTCGTCTGCCGCATCAGGCCTGACAAAACTTTTCCGGCCCCAACCTCGACGACTGTTTCGACGCGATTCAGCATCAACACCTGCATCGATTCGAGCCAGCGGACCGGCGCCGATACCTGGCGCACAAGCGCATCGCGCAGCTCGTCAGGCGCGGTTGTGACGCGCGCGTCGACGTTGGTAATCACCGGGAACCTCGGTTCGTTGAATTTAAGCCGGGCGAGATCGGACGCCAGTCTGTCCTGCGCCGGCTTCATGAGCGCGCAATGAAACGGGGCGCTCACGTTCAACTTGATCACTCGTTTAGCAATGCCTTTCAGCAGCTCGATCGCGCGATCCACGGCAGCCGCGTTTCCGGCAATCACCACCTGGTTCGGCGAATTGATGTTGGCGACTGAACACAATTCGTCGCCGCTTGCTTCCTGGCAAATACGTTCGATGTCGCTCAACTCTCCGCCCATCACCGCGGCCATCGCGCCGGCGCCAACCGGCACCGCTTCCTGCATGTAACGTCCCCTGGCGCGCACGGTCCGCAGGGCGTCCGATAAATTCAATACTCCGGCTGCAACAAGCGCAGAGTATTCACCTAAACTATGTCCGGCGACAAATGCCGGAGCAGGCGCCGCAACGCTCTCCAGCGCGCGAAACGCAGCGACGGAGACGGCTAGAATCGCGGGCTGCGTGTTCTCGGTTAACTGTAGATCCTCCGCCGGGCCTTCGAAACACAGCCGCGAAAGCGAAAAGCCGAGCGCGTCGTCGGCCTCTTCGAACACCTGTCGCGCCACGGGAAACTTATCCGCGAGATCTTTCCCCATTCCCGGGCTTTGCGAACCCTGGCCGGGAAACAGAAATGCTGATTTCACTGATCCCGCTACCATCTCATCAACACGGCGCCCCACGTCACGCCGCCGCCAAACGACGCCAACAAAACCAGATCGCCTTCTTTAACTCGCCCCGCCTCAACGCATTCGTCCAGCGCGATCGGAATCGATGCTGACGACGTGTTGCCGTGTACGGCGATGTTCGAATAGACCTTCGACATGTCGACGTTCAAACGGTCCGCCACGGCTTCAGTGATTCGTTGGTTCGCCTGGTGCGGAATGAACAAGTCGATGTCTTCCGCCTTCATACCGGCCTGTTCCAGGACCTCGCGCGAGATCTCGGCCATCGAGCGTACCGCGACTTTGAATAGCTCGTTGCCCTTCATCTTGAAGTAATGGTCGCCGGCCGCGAGCGTTTCGGCCGTGGGCCGCTTGCGCGTGCCGCCGCCCGGCGAGTAGAGCTGCTCTTCGTAACGTCCGTCTGACTTAATCTTCGACGCCAGAATCCCGCGATTGCTTTCCACTGGCCCAAGCACGGCAGCGCCTGCGCCGTCGCCGAACAACACGCACGTCTGGCGATCCGTGTAGTCAACGTACTGGGTAAGTATCTCAGCGCCGACGACCACCGCGTGACGCACCTGGCCCGTTCGGATCATCGAGTCGGCGAGCGAGACCCCGTACAAAAACCCGGAACATGCGGCAACGACGTCCATCGCCGCGGCGTTGTGCGCGCCGAGCTCGGCCTGGATGATGCAGCCTGTCGAGGGAAGTATCTGATCCGGAGTAACTGTGGCACAGAGCAGGAGATCGATGTCAGCCGGATCGAGCCGCGCTCTTTCGATCGCCTGCCGGACCGCGCGCACGGCAAACATCGAAGTGTATTCGTGCGGCGCCGCTTTCCGGCGCTGCCTGATGCCCGTGCGCGTAGTGATCCAATCGTCCGAGGTTTCGACCATCTCGGCGAGATCGGCATTTGTCAGAATGCCTTCAGGGTACGAGTGTCCGGTACCCAGAATTCCAGCGCATTGATTTGCCATTATTGCCTCAGAATATAAGGGACGTAATAGTATCGTTAAAATCTGTGTTCGACAAAGGCACTTGCTTACGCAACCTGCGAAATGCGCGTTTCCGTGATGCCCTTCTCGATGCGCTCGCGCGTACGATTTTCTGAGAACTCTTTAACACTGCGGATGGCGTTGCGAATCGCTTTCGCGTTGGATCGTCCATGTCCGATCAGAACGATCCGGTTCACGCCCAACAGCGGCGCGCCGCCGTATTCCGCGTAGTCCAGCCGCTTTTTGATACTACGAAACGCCGGTCTCGCGAGCATAGCGCCCGCTTTCGTCACTGCCGTCTGCGTCAGTTCGCGCTTCAGCATCGACAACATCGCCTCGGTCAGTCCTTCCGAGAGCTTCAGCATGACGTTGCCCGTAAATCCGTCGGTGACGATCACGTCTACCATTCCCGAGAAAACGTCGCGTCCCTCGACGTTGCCGACGAAGTTGATGCTGCTCAACTGCCGCAACAGCGGAAACGCCTCTTTCGTCAGATCGTTACCTTTGGCCTCTTCTTCGCCGATGCTCATCAAGCCGACTGACGGACGGACAGTTCCGAGCACTGAGCGGGAATACGCGTCGCCCATCACGGCGAACTGGGCCAGGTGGTGCGGTTTGCACTCGGAGTTAGCGCCGACGTCGAGCAACAGCGTCGGCTTCGCTGCTTTGGTCGGAATCATCGCGGCGAGTGCCGGACGATCGACGCCAGGAAGCGTTCCGATCACCATTTTCGCGGTGGCCATCGCGGCGCCCGTGTTTCCGGCGGAGACGAAACCGTCGCCGCGGCCGTCGATCACCAACTTCGCTCCGATTCTCAAAGAGCTTTTCTTCTTGCGTCTGACTGCGTTTGCGACGGCTTCATCCATCGCGATCACTTCCGCGGCCTCGACCAGTTCGATTCCGTGATCGCCGTCGCCGCGCCAACCGCAGCGCCGCAGTTCGGGCTCGACCTTGTGCGGTTGGCCCACAAGGATCACACCCACGCCGAAGTCGCGTGTGGCCGCGAGAGCGCCGTCGATCTCAGCGTGCGGCGCATGGTCGCTGCCCATTGCGTCGAGAACGACCTTACCCGTCAACGGGGCTTCATTCTTCGACTGACTTCGCACTGATTTGAATTAGGATTGTTCCACCTGCACGATTTCACGACCTTTGTAATGGCCGCATTTAGGGCATACGCGGTGGGGCATGCGAGGTTCACGGCAGTTCGGGCAGAGCGTGGTCTGGGGAACGCGCAGAGCATCGTGCGCGCGGCGTTTGTCTCGACGAGCCTTGGAATGTCGTCGCTTTGGATTTGGCATAATTACTCCGTATTTTTATCCGTGTTTCTAAAACTCTTAAGAGCAGCCCAACGCGGATCGACCTCCTCCGCCGCGCAGTTGCACTGGCCGGTGTTCAAGTCGATGCCGCACTCCGGACAGATTCCCTTGCAGTCTTCTCGGCAAAGCGTTCGCGCCGGAACTGCCAGGAGGATCTGTTCTTTTACGATCTCGTCGACGTCGATTGCTTCTCCGTCGAACACAGAGACCGACATTTGCTCTTCGCTGAGCGCCGCCACGGAACTGGACTCGTAATCCGTTCCGGGAATGTATTCGAGGGCGAAATCGGCGCTGACCGGCAGTTCGACCGGTTTCAAGCAGCGGTCGCACTCAAGCTGCACTCGCGTTTCGACGTGCCCGTCGACAAAAACCTCATTTCCGGCCCGTCTGACGTTGCCGGTAACGTTTGCCGCTTCGCTCAAACGGACGCGCTCGTCGACTGGATTCAGATCATCAGGCTGGTAAACGTGGGCAAAGCTGCCCTTACCGCCCTCCAGGTTCTCGAGCTCAATCCGCATGACCACCCCGCACTACCGCCGATAGCCGTCCCGGCGCTATGCGCACAAAACGGCCATTATAGCGGCCAAACGTGGTCTGTCAACGTGGGATACTGAATCAGGTAGGTGGGTTCTTTTATTGCGTTAACGTTCTTTAACGAAGCATTTACTCATTATTTTGCCAATTTCGTATCAAGCTTGAGAGTTCCTTTAGTGCTTCAAAATACTGTTCCACTGTCACTCTGTCGCCGTACGGCTGTTCGGCGATGCCTGACGGAACAGTCTGATTGAGGATCCCATCGATTACCTTCCTGAGTGCGGCTGTCATTCGATCAGCGCTTGAGGGATCTAACGACTCGATCATCAGACCATTATGTATCTCTGCGCTTTCAAGTTGCGCTACGATCTCAGGGTCATTGGCATATTCCCTACGTACGTCGTCGAGCAGCTGGCGAAACGCCCACCCGGCAACTAACCAGATATCTTCAGGACTGCTCGAAAAACTTACCACTCCTCCCATGTTACTCTCGGTGTTTTATGGATGAATAAAGATGA
Organism: Pyrinomonadaceae bacterium; assembly: GCA_035649995.1. GTDB lineage: Bacteria > Acidobacteriota > Blastocatellia > Pyrinomonadales > Pyrinomonadaceae > PSRF01. The sequence continues at coordinate 14,088 of DASRIM010000435.1, forward strand.
TCCGGTGGCTCAATAGAAACATTCGTACTGCATTACTTGCCAATCTTCACCATGCTTTTCCAGCGTAACCCACAGCTGCCCCTGATAACCGTCATAGGTCTTGCGATTGACCCTGTAGTACATCCTGACTTTCTCAGGATGATCAGTGCGATTCGCTAGCCGCCATGCTGTTAACGGGGATTCTTTCTCGCGGTCACATGTCTCTTGACGGTGTTGGAGCAGTCCAGGCACACCTGACATCGCCTGCTCGCACTGGCCAGCTTTGATGACCTCTAAGAAGGCTGCGGCGCTGTCCTCTGAGCTACGATCGCGGAATGGATTGAAGATGGCGAAGGCTGGTTCCTTGACTGGATTTCCCGCCTCAACATACCTGTACAACACCGATCTCGAACGCCGATAGTATAGATAACCAGCGAGCCCCATCACTACTACGAGAGCAAACACTAACACTTTCAGCGCGACTTGCATCGTCTATTCATCTCCTTGGTCTAGCCCTAGGTGCTGGTGGCGGGTTGCGACGAACCATCGGGTACGATTCACTGTTTCCTCATATACTTCAGCCACGTGCCATTTTCGTCACCATCGGTCGCAGTGAAGGGTAAAGCCGACCAGTATCATTTGAGGTGCGTTTATCAGGGCTCGTTGAGCATTGGCAAAGTTCTGAGCGAATCCAGCCCGGTGGTATGCGTACCATTGCGGATTGACAACCTCACAATGCAATGATCTCAATGCCCATTAGAATGCCATCCTCGGAGAAATCGAGTTCGACGTCGGTACCACCACCGAAGTCCTGTATGAGATCGCGCAGAGAGACGGTTTTTGAGACCTTCGATCCTTCTTCAAATCCGGGAAGGCGAATGTATGCTACATCTCCAGGTTCCATTTCAATGTGATGCGACGTATGAGATTCGTGCTTCATGTTTGTTGCTCCGAGTTAAGTCTGGCGAACTTCTTTTTCTTTTTCAATAAGTACGGTCTTTAGTCTGGCGGTGCCATTTTTGAGCACTTGAGATACAGCGTAAGCTCCTTCTTTCAGAGGTACTAATACGCGATCAGAATGTGCTGTATCTACCAGTGTCCCTTTTGGCAAGCCATCCTTCGTTATTCCTTTGCTAAGGGCTCTCAGCGCATCAGAAGCTGCAGTCACTGTACTATAAAACCCACGTTCGACGGCTCGTTGAGCAGCATGGGCGAGTTCAGGATTAACAGCCTTGTTTACGATCACCCCCCGCGTCTTCAGCCGTCCTACCGGCCTTGCTGGTGCCGGCAAAGAGGCCGTCACCCATAGCAATGCTCCAATCCGCCACTTCCTCGGCTCGGTTCCGCGGCAATGCAAAGGGTCCGTTCATACTCCTTTGGATAAGGGACTCGCGATCAGTCCCTACTGCCTTTTGTACTCTTTCCCGTATTTCGTCATGAGTTCTGAACGGGTGTGTAGCTTTATCAATAAGTTTATCCACAAGGGGACCAATTGGCGCCATAAGCCGCTGAAAGTATCCTTGGTCCATCATGATCCGCTGCGTGTACGCTTGCTGATGACCGTTCGGATCGACGTAGTTGAGAGGATTAAGACAATACTGATATTTGTTAAGGGATTGTGGTTGAGTCAGGTCAGAATAAAAAGTCGGATTCTCAGCAGCGACTGCTGAAAAATCGAACAATTCGAGATTGGCCCACCCGTGAACTCATCGGGACTCGTAAATCTCCCTTGGGTGGACGAGTAATACCTCGCCAAAAAGTAATCGAGGCCCGTCTCAACATCCCGTTCTTTTTGGGTGAACTGTTGTCTGACGCCATCAGGCGCACAACTCGGATTGGAAGGCTCACAACCATATCCCAGAACTCGGTTTGCGACCACCTATACCAGGACTGGCGTTGGTTCCTCCAAACAACTCTTCACCAAACGGAGCATAGTCGTGGCGCTTGACCTTATCCAGGTTGCCATATGGTCGAAGATTATGCGTGGCGTGCCAAGGTGATCGCTTACGAGCCAGTGGATTCCGTTGCCGGAGCCGCCCGTATCGGCTGGACCATAGGCTTCTATTTCAGTAATCCGGCTAACACCGTCCGGTGAAGCATTGGTTAAAACCCGGATCTTGCTTGTAGAATCGGCGAGAACTCGAATTCTTTCCAGATCTTGTTGTTGCCGTCACACTGCCGCCAGGCACCGCGTGCGGCCAACAACTTCCCCGAATGGTTAGAGGTGAATTTCGGCGCGAACAAGACGATCAACGAAATACATGTCTTCACGTTGCAGACAACTGGGGCGACTCGACCGAGCAACAATCTCCTCGGCCGCAGTGGCGGTGCCGAGGATGTTATCCACTCGATTGACGACGGCGGTTTGGCGAGCGGTGGGCCGCGGCGCTCGCTCCGTCTCGCGCCGCGCCCCACGCGCCCGCCAAACCGCTGAATCTGTGGAGGATTGTTTTGGAGAACTCAGACGAAAACTTTGCCGCGCTTTCGGCCTACATGCGATTTTTCCGCCCCCGCTGAGGCTTAGCTATCAGCCGCTACTACCCTAATTCACAGATTCGCTTCTCTCAGGGGGTCAATTCTCAATCAGAATTAAACGGTCAGTTTTGCATGAAAATTTTCACATTCCCCTGATTAGTTGTTATTTTGAATCCAAAACGCAGCTTGCAGAAGTGCTCGATACTACGCGCAAGATGATCGATTACTACGAACGACGCGCGGGCAATCCATCGCTCGATTTCATTCAGCGCGCCGCCGAAGCCTTAGACGTCTCTGTCGCTGAGTTGCTAGCGGCAAGCTTGGCCCAACCGCATAACTGCAACTCCGCTTCGAACAAATCAGACAACTCCCGCGCAAAGAACAGGAGTTCGTCATCCGCTCTATCGATCTTCCTAGAGAAGGCTCCGAAAACATGAGGCTCAAACGCGGTTAAGATCCGACATCTTGATATGGTTGCAAAGAGAGCGTTGGAATGCTCTCAATTAATAGTGCGCTTTCAGCGAAAGAGAGAACTAGGTAAGCGTCGTTCTCGTGAGCGATTGTTGCTAACCACGGCTCTCCATCTTCTCTGAGCAAACACAAGTCTTCTGGTAACTCTGGCTGAGTCCAGGAAAAGAGGCTCGGAGCAACTTCAGCCAACACAGTTGCAGTTGCGGGAGATAGTTGAAAGGTGCTCACTTGCGCTGTTTCATCCAACAGCTGCGTCCCTGGCCATTCGCTACGCTCTTCTCGCCTGATGAGGAATGGTTCCAACCTGTTCAGCACCGATTGAGCGGACTCGTTGACATCTATCGAATGGCGAAGGACCAGGATAAAAGAACCGCAGTAACTCAGTGCTTGTTGGAGCAGCTTAGCGTAGGCAGCGCCCCTAACGTCATCAAGCAAGTTGTACATGACTCGACTCATCGCGGCTTCACTGGAATATGGTTAACTGGTCCTACATGGATGTGAGGCCGACTGCCAAAAGGCCGTCCTTCATGCACTTCTGGACCTCTGGCTGGTTTGACCCCATACTCACGTGCCCAATCGATCAGAGTTCTGGCTTGCTCTGGTGTGACCCCACCACGCTTGGCCTCTTTCGCTAACTCAACCAAAGCCTGTTGGTTCGGGCCAAATTTCTGTCCTTTGCTGGCTGCCTCCTCAATTGTAGTCGCTGCGGCTAAGAGTTCTTGCTCGTCATTGGCCCGGCCAATCAATGATGCAGTGACAAAACCATATACTGCTGCATTGGCCAGGGAAAGGCCAGCAGCTGCCCCTATTTCGTATCCTCCCCCCACTGACGCTACGATAAATAATCCCGTTGCGGCCGGAATCGGTGCGGTCTGTCTTCCAAGTTCTCGCACTAAGCTGGTATTCACATAAGCTCGATCACCCCCGCTCTGCTGAGGGCGAAGGACATCCGGACGTCCTAAGTTAGCGCTTAGTCGGACAATACTCCCGTCAGTGAGCGTAATGTCTCTGCTCTTGGCTCCTCCAAAGGCTAGAGCCTTATACCCTTTCGCTGACAAGTCCTTGGAGATCTTGTTCCCCTCGATCCATGCAATCCCTACTCTTGTTTTCTCTTTGTCGAGGTAGTGGTAAACCCACATCATTCCAGTCGGATCAACCAGAATGAGAGGGCTGTTAATGCAGTATGTATATCGGTTCCAGCTTTGTGGGATCAATGGATTGCCGCTAGCCAGCAGAGGATCGGCACTGGTGAACCTTCCTTGTATACTTGAGTTGTATCTAGCCTCGAAGTAATCGAGACCCGTCTCGTTATCCCGTTCCTTTTCTGTGAATTGCTGTCTGACGCCATCAGGCGCACAACTCGGATTGGAAGGCTCACAACCATATCCCAGACTCGGTTTGCGACCACCTATACCAGGACTGGCGTTGGTTCCTCCAAACAACTCTTCACCAAACGGAGCATAGTCGTGGCGCTTGACCTTATCCAGGGCGCCGGTATGGTCGAAGATTATGCGCGGCGTGCCGAGATGATCGGAAACGAGCCACTGAATCTGGGAAGGAGTGCCGCCCGAGCTGCCGCCGCCGCCATCCCCGCTGGGAACGTCACTCGAATAGGTTGCGCCTTGCAGTGTGCCGTTATTGCTGTTTGTCGACGAATCATTAACCGTCTGACCGTCGAATTTCCACAACCCCATCGTGCTGGCGGCGGCCGTCAAGTGGGTCTGCGGCGTGAAATTGCTCGAGTAGACGGCCGCATTCGACACTTTGACTTCATCGATCAGACCGTTGAAGTAGTTGCCGCCGCTGTTGCGTCCCAGCTTCAACGGGCTGGTACCTGAACCAGGTCCACTGCCGCTGGTCACCGTCGCGTCCAACACGCCGTTGATGTACAGCCGCATGGAAGTACCGTCCCACACACCGGCGACGTGATTCCACTGCCCCAGATTCAACGCCGTGTTGCCGATCACCGGCGTGTAGGTGTTGTGCGTGTGATACAGGTCCAGCCTCATTTTGCCCAGCGGGTTCATCTGCATCTCGTAACCACCG
>DASRIM010000436.1:0-12941 GCA_035649995.1 Pyrinomonadaceae bacterium
GCCCGGAATGCCCAACTCTCTCGGCCGAACGCCCGTCGCGATAATGATCGAGATCGCCTGCAAAACCTCGCCGCTGCGCAAAGAAATGCGCTTCGCTCGCAAGTCGGCTGAATCAATCACAGTCCCGGTCCACAGGTCGAAATCCGCGTCGTCAACGTCTCGCGAGAAGAGCTCGAGTAGTTCCTGTCCGTTGCGGGTCTTGAGACCGACATAGTTGTGAATCGGGTTATAGACGCGATGAAGTTGACCGCCGATCTGCTCCGCTTGTTCGAGGACGAGCGTGTCGAGACCCAGCTCATCGCACCAGAACGCCGCCGACAGTCCGGCCGGACCAGCGCCGATGATGATCACGTCGTGCATCTAATCACTGCTTTGCGCTTTGCGCTTTTTGCTCTGCGAGTACGGCGGCAACTTCATCCGGCTCCAGCCGCGACACTGCCAACGCGCCGCCGGCGTCGAGAAACTTCACCGCTGCCGTCAGTGCACGAGTGTCAGTCTTCCAGCGCCCGTCGTGATTGCTTTCTTTTTCATTGAGTATCGCCAACGCGTTCGTTAGATCGCGGCGCGGGATGTGGGGACGTACGACTGTTTCGGCCCAGGAGTAGTACGGATAATCGAGGCGGTAGAACCAGCCGCCGCTAGTCGGCGTAGCGATCAGAAACAGCTCGCCGCGAGCATGCTTCGCAATCGCCATCAACGGATTGACCAAACCGGGCGCCAACGTGATCAGTGAAATCCGTGATTCCTGATCTTCGACCACTTTCGACTCGCCACTCGCAAAGCTCTCCAGCGCAGCGGCAACATGGTCCCAACCATCGCGCCAGAGCGACTCGTAAGCGTCAACGTTCGTGAGCAGCCGCTCGACTTCCGGCAACACCAACTCATACGCGCGCGCCTCGTCGTTAACTTCCTCACCTGCCAAGAAGCTCGCTAACGGCGAAGCGTCGTCGTTGTCCGAGCCCGCCTGGTCGCTGCCTTGTATGGCTATGCTGACGCGGACGCCGTCGTCGCTCGAGTGCTCGGAAAAATCGCCTGCTTCGGCGGCTGAAATCAGCAGTTCGCGAAACTCGAGCGTGCGCTCGCCGTGCAGCACGGTCCAGACCGATAGCACGCCGTCAGCGTCGAAGTGGTTGTTGGTGACGAGAGCGATGTTGTTCGTCAGTGCTGCTCGGTTCGGCGACGCGACAAGGTTGAGCGCGATCTCCGTCGAGGTGTCGGCTTTCACTTCCGGCGGCGTGGTGTTTCCTTGCCAGTGCGAGAAGTGGATGCTGTTGTCAACTGTTCCGTCGACCGAGAGTTTGGGGACGTTGTCGAGGGCGTCTGAGTAGAATTGGAATCTCATGATTGGCAAGTGTATTGTAAGATGTCTTCATCAACAATCGTATGGAGTGAGCGATGGAAGAGATCACCTCAACTGAGCTGAAACAACGGCTCGATCAAGGCGACGATATTCAGATTGTCGACGTGCGCGAGGACAATGAGGTCGCGATTGGCCGCATTCCGAACTCGATACACATTCCGTTGGCCCAGGTGTTGACGCGGATGAACGAGATCGACCCGAATCGCGAAACGGTGGTGCATTGCAAGATGGGTGGACGCAGCGCCCGCGCGATCGACGCGCTTCAGCGCTCCGGTTTCAAGGGGAAACTGATGAATTTAAAAGGCGGGATTCTCGGCTGGTCCGACGAGGTCGACCCATCCGTGCCTAAGTATTGAACACGAATTTATTTTGTAATTCCCGGGAGTTTGATGAAGGGGCTCAGGCGGGTAATCACCATGCCTTCTTCACATTCCAACCGGCACGACAGCGCGGGACGGTCGCTCCGCTCGTCCTGCCCTTTCATGTGATACCAGATCTGGCAGTTCGTACAGTCGCCGTTCCAACAAAAGTCGCCGTAGGAAATCGTATTGATCGACAGGTACTGAAAACACCGCAGAACGCGATTTTTCTCGGGCACTTTCACCTCGCGCCCCACGATCTCGACGCTTATCAGTTTCTCGTAAGGATCGAGGAGATCCGACGCAAACTGTTCGATATCGTCGCCGCCCGCGCTTTGTTCACTCATAGGCAGCGGCAGTATAATCCGGTCTTGCGCATAATCAAACCAACTCAGGAGCGTTGAATTGGCCTTAGTAATTTACACAAAACCCGGATGCCCTTACTGTCAGCAAGCGCGCGATCACTACACCGCCGAGGGCATTCCATTCATCGACTACGACGCACAAACCGATCTCGCCCGCAGGGCCGAGATGTTCTCATACTCCGGCGGCGACCCGACGGTGCCGTGCATAGTCGAAGACGGTAAGTACATAGGTTCCGGCTGGGGAAACCCGCCTCGCGGTTGAACGGTTCACGACTAGACCGGCCGTGTGCCGGCAATGAAAAAACAAAGCAGCCGTCTCCCCTTACTTGTGTTTGTTCCTGCCGACCGCCTAATCGCCCGGCATTGAGGACTAAAATCATGCACAAACGACCCGGATCTCTTTTGACGTTCGTCATTCTTGTTACCAGCATCGTGGCAGCAAACACTGCCGCGATCGCGCAGTCAAACGGAGGCGCAGCGCCACTGAAACCACCAATGGCAGAAAAGAAAACCAAAACCACGAACATCCACGGCGAAACGCTCGTCGACGACTTCTTCTGGCTCCGCGAGAAAACCAACCCCGCGGTAATCGCGCATCTCGAAGCCGAGAACAACTACGCCGAAGCGGCAATGAAACCCACCGCCGCGTTGCAGGAAAAGCTCTACAAAGAGATGCTCAGTCACATCAAGCAGACTGACAACAGCTACCCGTACCGGCGTGGTAACTACTTCTACTACACGCGCACCCTTGAAGGTCAGCAGTATCCGATCTTCTGCCGCAAAAAGGGCAGCACCGAAGCGCCCGAGGAGATCGTGATCGACGTGAACGAGTTGGCCAAAGGCCAGAAGTTCATGAACGTCGGCCAGTTTTCGCCAAGCGACGACGGCAACCTGCTCGCTTACACGACTGACAACACCGGTTATCGCCAGTACCTGCTCCAGGTCAAAGACCTGCGCACGGGTCAGCTTCTTCCCGAGCGCGTCGAACGCGTCAACAACGTCGTTTGGGCGACTGACAACAAGACGCTCTTTTACGTCACCGAAGACGCGACGACTAAACGAAGCGACAAGTTTTTCCGTCACGTCCTCGGCACCGACAAGCACGACCTGATTTACGAAGAGAAAGACGAGATCTTCGACATCGGCGCCGGACGCTCGCGCGACAAGGCGGTGATCTTCCTCGAAGCTTTCAGCAAGACTTCCACCGAGGTTCGCTATCTTCCGGCAGACCAACCGAACGCGACGCTCAAAGTCATTCTTCCACGCCAACCCGAGCACGAGTACGACGTCGATCATCGCGGCGGGCTGTTCTACATTCGCTCGAACAAGGGTGCGAAGAACTTCCGCATCGTCACGGCGCCCGTTAGCGATCCTTCCGAAGCAAACTGGAAAGAGTTCGTGGCGCATCGGCCGGCCGTGAAGGTTGAAGGAATCAGTCTCTTCGCCGATCATGCCGTGGTTTCCGAGTGGGAAAACGGCCTGCAACAGCTCGAAGTGATGAACTTCAAGAGCAACAAACGACACCGGATCGAGTTTCCGGAGCCGGTCTACTCTGCCGGGCTCGGACCGAACGCCGAGTTCAACACAACGGTCGTCAGGTACGTCTACAACTCGCTCGTGACGCCGAACTCTACGTTCGACTACGACATGAACACCGGCAAGTCGACGTTGTTGAAGCAGCAGGAAGTGCCCGGAGGATTCGACCGCACGAACTACAAAGCGGAGCGCGTGTTTGCAACCGCCAGTGACGGAACGAAAATCCCGATCTCGATGGTCTACCGCAAAGGCGTGAAGCTCGACGGTTCCGCGCCGATGCTGCTTTACGGCTACGGCTCGTACGGCGTGTCGATTCCGCCGACGTTCTCGTCGAACCGGCTCAGTCTTCTGGATCGCGGCGTCATCTTCGCGATCGGGCACATTCGCGGCGGCGGCGAGCTCGGCGAAGAGTGGCGGCAATCTGGCAGAATGATGAACAAGATGAACACGTTCACGGACTTCATCGCCTGCGCCGAAGCGCTGATCAAGATGAAGTACACGTCGAGCGACCGGCTGGTTATTCAAGGCGGCAGCGCCGGCGGATTACTGGTGGGCGCCGTTTCGAACATGCGGCCTGATCTGTTCAAGGGCGTCATCTCGCAGGTGCCGTTCGTGGACGTGCTGAACACGATGCTCGATGCGTCGCTGCCGTTGACGACGAGCGAGTACATCGAATGGGGCAATCCGAACGACAAGCCGGCGTACGAGTACATGAAGAAGTACTCGCCATACGACAACGTCGGGAAGAAAAATTATCCGGCGACGCTCGTGAAAGTCTCTGTAAACGACAGCCAGGTACCTTACTGGGAAGGCGCGAAGCTGGTCGCCAAAATGCGGGCGATGAAGACTGACAAGAACCCGCTTTTGTTGAAGGTCAACTTCGGCGCGGGTCATGGCGGCTCATCCGGACGCTACGACGCCCTGCGTGAAACGGCGTACGACTACGCCTTCATGCTGTGGCAAATGGGCCTCGCGGATGAAAACTCCCGCAGCGTGCGGTAAAGTGTCCTTACGATGATCGGTTCCACGCTGGGGAATTACAAGATCCTCGAGAAGCTCGGTGAGGGCGGTCAGGGGACGGTCTATAAAGCAGTCGATTCAAAGCTCGGCCGGACGGTAGTGATCAAAGTCCTGCCGGCCGAGCTCACCGCGAAAGAAGCCAACCTCAAGCGGTTCGAGCGCGAAGCGCGTCTCGCCTCAGCGCTGGATCACCCAAATATCTGCACCATCTTCGATCTAAACGAGATCGACGGCGTCCACTTCATCGTGATGCAATACATCGAAGGGCGCAACGTCCGCCAACTGGTCAACGGCCGGCCGCTGTCGCTCGAAAGCGCGTTGTCGATCGCCTTGCAAACGGCCGACGCGCTCGCCGCCGCACACTCGCGCGGTATCATCCATCGCGACATCAAGGCCGGCAACGTGATGGTCACGCCAACCGGCCAGGTAAAAGTCCTCGATTTCGGTCTGGCGAAACTGCTCGACGAAGAAGCGGCGCGAACGTCCGGCATTCATCACACTGAAATCACTGAAGTCGGAATTCCTTATGGCACGGCGACCTACGCCGCGCCCGAACAAGCGCGCGGCGATCGCGTCGATGCGCGCGCCGACATTTTTTCGACCGGCGTCTTGCTGTACGAAATGCTCGCCGGTACATGGCCGTTCCGCGGCAACACGGCCGTCGAAGTGCGTCATGCGGTTTTGAACGACGAGCCGCAGCCGTTGTCGAAATTCCGTCCCGGACGCATCCCTGAACAGTTGCAGACAATACTCGACAAAGCGCTTGCCAAAGATCCACGTCATCGCTATCAAAAAATCTACTACTTAGCGAACGATCTGCGCGCGGTCATTCGCGAGCTCGGCCCCGACGCCTTGCCGGGAATCGACGAAGGCGCCGCGCCCGTCGCTCCGAAACACATGACGCCGCGCAGTCCCGTCACGCGCGCGCTGCGCTGGTTGACCGGCAGCCTGACTGGCGAAAGTACGTCCTCAGTTTCAAAACCGTCGGGCCGTGTTGGTGAAGCGCATGAAAGCCCGATGACGAGTCTCAGCGATCACGAGCGAAAGAGCGTCGCGATCCTGCCGTTCAAAAACATCGGCAACGATCGCGAGATCGATTTCTATCAGTTCTCGCTTGCCGACGCAGTGATCACGGAACTCGCGCGCCTGCGTTCCGTCGTAGTGCGGCCGTCGTCCGTGATCGTGAAATACCAGAACCGGGAAGTAGATCCGGCTGAAGCTGGACGCGATCTGGCCGTCGATGCGATTCTCACCGCTTCTTTCCTGCGGGCCGGCGAAAAGCTGCGGGTCACCGCGCAACTACTCGACGTCCGCACGAGCGAGATCCTCTGGAGCGAAAGAATCGATGCTGACGCCCGCGACGTCATGGGCGTCCAGGACATCATCGTGCAGCACATCGTTGAAGGGCTGCGCCTCGAATTAACCGCGGACGAAAAAGTCGAGCTCGCGAAACCCAGCACCGCCGACGCCGCCGCGCGCGAAGAGTACATGCGCGGCCGCGACTGTCTCGCAAAGTTCATCTATCACACGATCCAGCGCGAAGACCTCGACTCGTCCATCGAACATTTCCGCCGCGCGATCGAGATCGATCCGAATTTCGCGCTCGCCTACTCGGGCCTCGGCAGCTCGTACGTGAATCGAGTGTTGAAAGGACTCGGCCAGGCAGGCGATCACGACAAGGCGAAAAACGCGTTCAAAAAAGCACTGGCGCTCGATCCAAAACTGCTCGAAGCGCGCATGCAGATGGTCTTCATCTACATGACTGGCGGTCAAAAGCAGAAAGCGCGCAGGGAGATCGAGATACTGCGTCACGAGTTTCCCAACGATCCGGGCGTGCAGTTTGTGCGAGCCGTCGTCGCGCGGCTCGACGGCGATTACGAAAAGGCGCTGCGCAGTTACGACCGCATGGTGAAACTGAATCCCGGCGAACGCGTGCCGGCGAGTTACAACCGCGCGCGCATCTTCATGTATCAGGGCGAGTACGATCAGGCGTTACAAGAGCTCGACGCTGGAGCGGCGCTCGAGCCGGAGCATCCGATGATCAAGGTGATCCGCGCGCGCGTGCTTTTCTATCGCAACGAAGTCGACGAGTCGGCGAAGATTCTTCATGAAGTGCTGCTAAAGCACCCGCAAATGGACGGCATCCGGCCAATCCTCGCCATCTGCCTGAGCGCGCAGGGTCAGCACACGAAAGCAAACGAACAGCTCACGCAGAAAGTGAGGCTGGTCGCGGAGGCCGATTACGATATATCTTACTGGCTCGCGTCCGCGTATCTTTTGCAGGGCCGCCAGGTGGAAGCACTTCGCTGGCTCGAAACGGCCATTCGTCTTGGCAACGAGAATTATCGCTGGTTTGAAGCCGACCCGAATTGGGCGGACATGCACGAGGATCCACGGTTCATCGAATTGATGAACGGCATCAAGTCTCAACGTGAAGAGCCCGGGGAACGCTCTGAATGAAAACCTTTGTTGTCGGCGACGTACACGGACGCTGCGCGCAGCTCCTCAACCTGCTGGATATGCTGCCGCGAGATCCGAAATCGGACACACTCGTTTTTCTCGGTGACCTGATCGATCGAGGCGCAGACGCGCCCGGGTGCGTCGATCACGTCTTTAAAAGATGCCGCGAAAATCCTGAGCGAGTGATCTGTCTGCGCGGAAATCACGAGCAGATGATGATCGACTTCATCGACGGAAAACCGACGATCTGGTTAACGCCGGTGGTCGGCGGCCAGCGAACGTTCGAGCAGTACACGGGACAGGCGCCGTGGGTCGATGGCGAGCAGGATGAGGAAGACATGCGACTCACGCTGGAGCGTGCCGTTCCTGCCGAGCATCTGGAATTCATGCGCGGGCTGCCGTTCTATCACGAAGACGAGCACGCGATTTACGTGCACGCGGGGCTGGACGAAGGCAAGCATCCGAGCGAGAGCTCGCCGATGTCGCTGCTGTGGATGCGCGACATGGAGTTTTACAAGAACTACCGCGGCAAGCCGTGCGTCTTCGGACATACGCCGACGCCTTTGTTGCCGCTTCGTGGACGGCTCGGGCGTCATGGGATTTACATTTCGCACAGCGCAGTCGGGCTCGACACTGGCTGCGAACGGCAGTCGCCGCTCAGTTGTCTGTCACTTCCTGACTTCAATCTCTACCAAACCTACGCCGACGGCCGCGAAGAGACTTACCAGATCACTTCGTTCATCCCGGATGCATTGAAAGAAATGCAACGCCGCGCCGGGTTGTTTTAAGGCACGCAGGTCTGTTCTCTTAATGGAATCAAATCAACGGCCGTTAACTTGTGTGTCTTCGTGTCAACGGTCACACGCGCCGCCATCGGACCTTTGTCGCATGTGAGCCGCACCGTGCTGCTGCGCGTGCCGTTTCCACTCAGCGTCTCACCGACTTTGCAACTTCCCCACGCCGACGCTGCGGTAAACTGACGCCGCATGCGTTCGAGATCGAGCGACGGCGCCGCGATCGCTTCGACAGCCTTCGCATCCCACGCGCCGAGCAGGTTTCCAACTGCCTGGATCGTCTTCGTCATTTCTGCGTCAGGCGGCATGACGGGCGCGATGTCGATCTGTTGAACTTTTGGCGGCATCGTGGGCGCGAGCGTGATCCCAACGTCGAGCCAGCCGCGTTCGCACTCCATCTTCCAACTGCCGCGCAACGCATTCTGCGGTTCGATCGTCTTCGCCGGACGGCACACGCCGTGTTCTTTCGCCAATGACGCCCAGCGCGCTTTTCGCGTTTCAGCCGGTACGTCGAGGAAGAGATTGTCAGCGGCGATGCGGTTCGCGAGTGCGTCGTCCCATTTGATTATCAACTGCGAGATGTCCGCTTGCGCCTCAAGTAGAGCGGCCGACGGTTGGACCACGCGTGGTTGCAGCGCGCCGGTTTTGTGCATCGCGATCAGGATGTCGTTGAATAGACCGCCGAACCCGCCGTATGTGCGATTGCTCATCGCGATCAGTCCGACGCCGTGTTCCGGCAGCCAACGCATCAACGAACCGTAACCCGGCAGCCCGCCGCCGTGTCCAACCGTGTGCGCGAAGCGACAATCCTGCGAAACACCGAGGCCGTAGCCATAACCGCCGGCGCTGAACTGAAGCGGACCGTCGACGACTCCGCGAAACGCGCCGCCTGGCTGAAAGCGTCCGACCTGCTGCATCTCGCGCGCGCTGCTTCGTTTGATCGGGCCGTTGTCAGGTTCGTCGCGCGGCGGAAACGCCGACATCAGGAACGCGACGTAGCGCGCCAGGTCGCGAGCGTTGGTCCACAGTCCGCCCATTGCGCCGAACGATCCGTCGGCGAGGATCGGCTCGTCTTTCCATGTATTGTTTTCCGAACGGTAGCCGAGCGCGATCTGATCGCGAGGAACGGCGCTCATCTCGAACGTGGACGAGTTCATTCCGAGCGGCCGCAGGATGTTGTCGCGGACGTAATCCGAATACGGGCTGCCTGAAGCTTTCGCGACGACCTGTCCGAGGATTGCAAAGCCGAAGTTTGAATACTCGAAAGCGGTTCCGGGCGCGGTCGAAAACGGAATGCCCGCGCGAATCCAGGCGCGCATCGTTTCGGCGGTCTGGGCCAACTGGCGGTCGCCCCACGGATTGTCTTCCGGGAATCCTTCGGAATGGGTCAGCAGGTGGCGGATCGTGATCGCCGGCGAGTCTTTCGTCGGATACGGCAGATCGGCCATGGCCGGAACGTAGCGTGCGACGGCGTCGTCGAGCGAGAGTTTGCCTTCATCGCGGAGCTTCAGTATCGCCATCGCGGTGAAACTCTTCGTCATCGAGGCGATGCGAAAGACGGTCTCGGGCGTGACCGGCGACTTATCTTTCGTTTCCCGAACGCCGATCGCTTTCACCCAAACGAGCTCGCCGTCCACGATGATGCCGAGCACGGCGCCGGGCAACTGTTGCCGTTCGGCGTAAGCTTTGAAGAGTCGTTCGACCTCCGGATAGACGGCGGCGAGCTTCTGCTTGCGTTCCGGATCGGCAAATTTCGGCGGCGGCACTGTTCCTTCGCTAAACCGGCGCTGGGCCGCGGCGAACGGCGCAACGGCGCATGTCAGAGTTAAAAGTAGAAGGCAGGTTAGTAAGCGCATGCCGAAGAAAATACCAAAACTTGTGAATTGATTCGAACCTCGCATGCGGTTGGCGGGTCATAATAGTTGAATGGCTGGCAAGGCAGCATCGGAACAGGAAAGCTGGTGGGTGTTGCAGGCGCAGTCTGGGAGCCGTGAGGCGGTGGACGAGTTGTTCAAGAGCGTGCAGGAGCCGCTCTATCGTTACATCGTCGCCGTGGTGAAGGAGAAGCAGCTTGCGGAAGACATACTGCAAGAGGTGTTCATTCGGATCTATCGGAAGCTGCGTTGGTTGCGCGAGCCGCAGGCGTTTCGTGCGTGGTGTTATCAGATTGCTTCGCGAGAAGCGTTTCGATATTTGAAGCGAGAACGGCGGTGGACGGAGCAGATCCGCGACGAGGCGACGTTGAATGTCGTTGCTGCGGAAGAGCCGCCGTACTCGCCTGAGTTGGTCCAGCAACTGCCGGAGTTAGTCGGTGAGTTGTCGCCGGCGAGTCGCGCGGTGGTGGTGCTTTATTACTTGCACGAGCTGTCGTTGGTTGAGACTGCGGCGGTGCTGGATATTCCGGTGGGGACGGTGAAGTCGCGATTGGCGTATGGGTTGGCGAGTTTAAGACACAGATTGGAGGTCATGAAATGATCAAGAAGGCGATCATCATCTTCGCGATAGTCGAGTTCGTTGTTATGGCGGTTGTTATGTATTCCATGTGGGGAAAGTGAGGGAATTGTCATGGCACAAACAGTGAAACTGGATGAAGTGAGGGCGGCGGCCCTGGCGCGTATCGATCGCAGTGAACGGACTTTCAAGCTGGCGTTCTTTGCGGCGGCGATCGTCGAGTTTGCGTTTCTGTTAGCGTTCTTGTTACTGGCTGACCTGTCGAACCGTCTGCACCTGCTGCTGCTTATCTCAACGGTGAGCTGCTACACCATCGTCGTAGTCGGTCTCTTCGCCCTCGGCGCCCACATCAACCGCGCCACCGCCCGCGTCCTGAAAGCCGTTGAGCTACTGAAAGAATAATCCGTGTTACTAGAATTGCTCGTAATCGAACCGTCCAAGGATTCTCTTATGCATGTACTGCCCCTGTGATTTGGCGGTCAGCAATCCTTCGTATTCGAATGGAGGCACGTTCTTATAGCGATACCTTTCCCCACTGCGAAAGATCACTTCCAGGGATTCGGTCGTTTCGTCGTAGCGCACCGCTATCAACATCTCGGATTCTACCGGTATGAACTTCATGAGGTTCCCCCCTCGACTGAACACACGAATGTCGTCTGAGAATGAGGGGGGTTGCGTCGCATGGGAGGCGCGACACTTTTTAGTTAACGGAACGTAATAATATCCTACCGGCGGTAAATCTCGCTGCCCGCTTCCACGAACTCCTTCGCCTTCTCTTTCATACCAACACCCAGCGCATCCGAGGCTTCGATCTCTTTCTGCGCGGCGTAGTCGCGGACGTCCTGCGTGATCTTCATCGAGCAGAAGTGCGGCCCGCACATGGAACAGAAGTGGGCCAGCTTCGCACCCTCCTGCGGCAGCGTTTCGTCGTGATACTCACGCGCCACCTCCGGATCGAGCGAGAGATTGAACTGGTCCTCCCAGCGAAACTCGAACCGCGCTTTCGACAGCGCATTGTCGCGATACTGCGCGCCAGGATGCCCCTTAGCGAGATCCGCGGCATGCGCGGCGAGCTTGTAGGAGATCACGCCGTCCTGTACGTCTTTCTTGTTCGGCAATCCGAGATGTTCCTTCGGCGTGACGTAACAAAGCATCGCCGTTCCGTACCATCCGATCATCGCCGCCCCAATAGCCGACGTGATGTGATCGTACCCCGGCGCGATGTCGGTGGTTAAAGGCGCAAGCGTGTAGAACGGCGCTTCGTGACACGTCTCGAGCTGCTTGTCCATGTTCTCCTTGATGAGGTGCATCGGGACGTGCCCGGGCCCTTCGATCATCACCTGGCAATCCTGCTCCCAGGCAATCTTCGTCAACTCACCAAGCGTTTCGAGCTCTGCAAACTGCGCCTCGTCATTCGCATCCGCAATCGAACCCGGACGCAGCCCGTCGCCAAGCGAAAACGAAACGTCGTACGCCGCCATGATCTCGCAAATCTCACGAAAGCGCGTGTAAAGAAAACTCTCTTCGTGATGCGCGAGACACCACTTCGCCATGATCGACCCACCGCGGCTCACGATGCCCGTAGTCCGTCGCGCGGTCAGCGGAATGTAAGGCAGACGAACGCCGGCGTGGATCGTGAAATAGTCAACGCCCTGTTCCGCCTGTTCGATCAACGTGTCGCGGAAGATCTCCCACGTCAACTCCTCCGCTTTGCCGCCGACTTTCTCCAGCGCCTGGTAGATCGGCACGGTTCCGATCGGCACCGGCGAGTTGCGAATGATCCATTCGCGTGTGGCGTGGATGTTTTTTCCGGTCGAAAGGTCCATCACCGTGTCGGAACCGCAGCGAATGGACCAACGCATCTTGTCGACCTCTTCCTCGATCGACGACGCGACCGCGGAATTACCGATGTTGGCGTTGATCTTAACGAGGAAGTTGCGGCCGATGATCATCGGCTCGGATTCCGGATGGTTGATGTTCGCGGGAATGATCGCGCGCCCGCGCGCCACTTCCGATCGGACGAACTCCGGCGTCACGTACGCGGGAATCGAAGCCCCAAACGACTGGCCACGATGCTGATGCAACACGGAATCGCGCGGCACATCACCTGAAATATCCCAGGCGGCCTCGCGTCCCATGTTCTCGCGGATCGCGATGAACTCCATCTCCGGCGTGACGATCCCGCGGCGGGCATAGTGCAGTTGCGTCACGCACGATCCCGCTTTCGCACGCAACACGCGCCGGCGCAACGCCGGAAAGTCTTCCAGCTTCCCGACGTCTTTGACACGCGCCCGATTCGCGGCCTCAAACGTCAGATAACCATCGTCGATCGGCTTCGCTTCTCGCCCTTCATACTCGTCCACGTCGGCGCGCGCGCGAATCCATTCCGCTCGCAACGGCGGCAGTCCTTTAGTCACGTCGCAATGCTGCTCGCTATCGCCCCATGGACCACTCGTGTCGTAAACGCGAACGGGCGGATTCTGCACGAGCGTCCCGTCAAAGTTGCGCGACGGCGATTGCGAGATCTCGCGAAATGGGACTCTGACTCCCGCGTGGGTGCCGTTGACGTAAACGCGGCGCGAATTTGGCAAAGTGG
>DASRIM010000437.1:0-3293 GCA_035649995.1 Pyrinomonadaceae bacterium
GGCCATCGACGCCATTCGCGCGTTCGTTGAACACGGATCCGACGCGGCAGTTGCGTATCTCGAAGAGCGCGGATTGCAAGCCGCCACGACGCGGCCACTCTTCACGCTGCTCGAAACTGTTTCTACGAAGCTGGAAACAAACAACGAGATGGATTCACTTATCCGCGCCTTGCGCGGCGAGTTCATCGAGCCCGGGCCAGGCGCGGACATTATTCAGAACCCCGACATCCTGCCGACCGGCAGAAACACGCACGCGATCAATCCGTACGGCGTGCCTTCGGCAGTCGCTTTCGCGCGCGGCAAGATCGTCGCCGCGAGCCTGCTCCATCGTTATAAAGAGGAGAACGGGCGCTATCCTGAAGCTATGGCCCTCGTGCTGTGGGGACTCGACAACATCAAGACGCAAGGCGAGGGTGTGGCCCAGGCGCTGTGGCTGCTCGGCGTTCGTCCGGTCCGCGATGCTTTGAATCGCGCTACGAATGTCGAGGCGATACCGCTTGAAGAACTGGGGCGGCCGCGCGTCGACGTCGTGATGACCGTGTCCGGAATCTTTCGCGACCTGTTCAGTCCGACCGTCCACTTGTTGGACAAGGCCGTCCGGCTGGTGGCCCATCTCGACGAGCCGTTGGACCAGAACTACGTCCGCAAGCACGTCGTCGAACAGATGGCCCACGATGATTGCGATGCGGACGAAGCTGCGATTCGCGTCTTCTCGAATGCTCCGGGAAACTACGGCACCAACGTCAATTTCATGGTCATGGATTCGCAGTGGGAGCGCGAAGAGACGCTCGGCGACCTGTTCGTCACGCGCAAGTGCTTCGCCTACGGCCGCGATTCAAAAGGGCGGACGATCGAGGGCAGGGAAGCGCGCATTGCGATGGACCGCGCACTGTCGCGCGTCGAAGCGACTTATCAAAACATCGACACATTCGAGATCGGTCTCACCGACGTCGATCACTATTTCGAATATCTCGGCGGCGTCTCGAAGGCCGTTGAGAAGCGAGCACAGGCGCGCCCTTCGATCTATTTGTCTGACAGCCTCTCACGTGAAGTGAAGATTCGATCGCTGGAAGAGACGGTTCGTTTGGAGACACGCGCGAAGACGTTGAACCCGAAGTGGTACGAAGGAATGTTGAAGCACGGGTTTCGCGGCGTGGCGGAGATCGAGAACCACGTGTCGAACACGTTTGGCTGGAGCGCCACGGCCGACGCCGTTGACGATTGGATCTATTCGGAGGTCGCAAACACGTTCGTATTTGACGAGTCGATGCTGGAGCGATTGAAGGAGTTGAACCCGCATTCCGCGCACTCGCTCGTGCGGCGGCTGCTGGAAGCAAACGGGCGCGGTTACTGGGAAACGGATCAATCCGTGCTCGAGAAGCTACAGGAGATCATGCGCGATCTCGAAGATCAGTTGGAGGGCGTCGCCCAATAAACATCGTGAACGTTACCGTCCTCTACGTTGGATCGAGCCTGCTGGCGCCGCTGAAAAACGCGGAGCGCGAGATCAATCGACTGTACGGGCTGGACCTGCGAGTCGCGGCGTACAACTTCGGGTCGCCGCTCGGCGACAGCGAATGGCAGGACGTCGATCGTGATCTGGCCGAAGCGAATATCGTCTTCGTCATTCACGTGATGGACGGCGAGAACGCGTCGCGACTGATCGCCGCGCTCGAAACTCACAAAGCCGTTCACGACGCCGTCGTCGTGATCAACTGCATGCCGGATCTCATGCGGCTGACACGCATGGGACGTTTGGACGTCGGCAAGTTCGCGGGCTGGATGGGCCGCGCGCGCACAAAAGCCAGGAACGACAAAGGTGACAGAGCCGGACATCGTCACCATTATCTGAAACTGATCGATCGGCTGCCGGGAATCCTCAGGTTTGTTCCCACAGCCGGCGCGCTCACCGACGCGAAACACTATCTGTATCTCTTCTGCTACTTCCTGCAACCAACGCCGGCGAACATTCAGTCGATGCTGCTCTACTCGCTGAAGCAGTACGTTCCTGATGATCGGCTTCGGTCCGTGAAGACACCGGCGCCCCAGCAAGTATCATCAGTAGCCATCTATCACCCGAAAGCACCAAAGTTATTCGAGACCCTCGAAGCTTACAAAAAGTGGTACACAAGGCCGCTCGATCCTGAGACGACGATCGGATTGTTATTGATGCGTCCGCAAGTCGTCAGCAAAACCACGAAACACTATGACGCACTGATCGAAGCAATCGAAGGCGAAGGTCTCAGCGTGATCCCCGCGATCGCGACGTTGATGGACAATCGTGAGGCGGTCAGCAAGTTCTTTAACCACGGATCTACACGGATTAGTCAATTGGTGTCTCTGACAGGCTTCAGCTTCGTCGGCGGTCCGGCGATGAACGACAGCGCCGCGGCGGCGGAATTTCTTCGCGAGCTGAACCTGCCGTATCGATCCGCAGTCAGTCTCGACACGCAGACGATCGAAGCGTGGCGCGACTCGCCGACGGGACTGAACCCTGTACAGGCGGGAATGCAGATCGCGATTCCCGAGATCGACGGCGCGACCGAGCCGTTTATTTACGGCGGCATTCCAGTGAAAGGTCAGGAGCCAGTCGCGCTCGACGATCGCTGCCGCCGCTTCGCCCGCCGTCTCAAACGTTGGAACAACCTGCAAACAGCGGATCGCGAACAAGTGAAACTCGCGCTCGTCCTGTTTTGCTTTCCGCCGAACAAAGGGAACATCGGCACCGCCGCCGACCTCGACGTGTTTCCCGGCGTTTGGGATCTGTTGAAGCGACTGGCGAGCGAAGGTTACCAGGTCGACGTGCCGGCGACGGCGGAAGAATTGAGACAGCGGCTACTGGGCGGGAACTCCGACCAGTTTGGCGCCGCTGCGAACGTCGCTTATCGAATGACCGAGACCGAGTATCGCCGTCTGTGTCCGTACGTGAGAGACGTCGAGAATGACTGGGGACGCGCGCCGGGTTCGATAAACTCATTCGCCGGGGATCTGTTGATTCAGGGGCTGATGCTCGGAAACGTTTTTATCGGCGTGCAACCGACTTTCGGTTTCGAAGGCGACCCGATGCGGTTGATGATGGCGCGCAGCGGCTCGCCTCACCACGGATTCACGGCCTTCTACACGTATCTCTCGAAAGTCTTCAACGCCGACGGCGTGATTCACTTCGGCACGCACGGCGCGCTCGAGTTCATGCCCGGCAAACAGATCGGATTGTCAGGCGAGTGCTGGCCTGACCGGCTCATCGACGAGTTGCCGAACTTCTACGTCTACAGCGTGAACAATCCTTCGGAAGG
>DASRIM010000438.1:0-2527 GCA_035649995.1 Pyrinomonadaceae bacterium
GAGCGGAAGAAAGAGATGTATGCCATGGCTGATGACCGATTGAGCGCAGATCGCGGCAAGGCAGTTGAAGCCGCCTTAGCAAATATTGAAAAGAAGTTTGGCAAGGGTTCGATTATGCGGTTGGGCGAACGCGATGTTTCCGATATACCGGCGATTTCCACCACGTCGCTGAGCCTCGACGCGGCCATTGGTATCGGCGGCGTTCCGCGCGGTCGCATCGTCGAAATCTATGGTCCTGAAAGTTCAGGCAAAACTACTTTGGCCCTGCACATTGTCGCTGAAGCGCAGAAAGCGGGCGGCGTCGCGGCTTACATCGACGCCGAGCACGCCATGGATGCTGACTATGCCGGAAAGCTCGGCGTAGACATCGATCAGCTTCTGATTTCTCAACCCGATTCCGGCGAACAGGCGCTCGAAATTGCCGAAGCGCTGGTGCGTTCCAATGGAGTTGACGTGATCGTGGTCGACTCCGTCGCCGCGCTGGTGCCGCGCGCGGAGCTCGACGGCGAGATGGGTGATTCACTGCCCGGTCTACAGGCGCGACTGATGTCGCAGGCGCTGCGCAAGCTGACGGCGATCGTTGCACAGTCAAACACCTGTTTCATCTTCATCAACCAGATTCGCGAGAAGATCGGCGTCATGTTCGGCAATCCCGAGACGACGACCGGCGGCCGCGCTCTCAAGTTCTACTCGTCATTGCGGCTCGACATTCGCCGCATCGGCGCGATCAAGGACGGCGATCGCGTGGTTGGCAATCGCACGAAGGTGAAGGTTGCAAAGAATAAACTCGCGCCGCCGTTTCGTGAGTGTGAGTTTGACATCATGTACGGCGAAGGCATTTCGCGCGAAGGCGATCTGCTCGATCTCGCGACTGTGCAGCGCGTCGTGGAGAAGAGCGGCGCCTGGTTCTCTTACAAAAGCGAACGGTTGGGCCAGGGCCGCGAGAATGCCAAGCAGGCGCTGAGAGACAATCCGGAAGTGCTTCGACGCATCGAGCGTGAAGTGAAGGTGAAGTTGGGTATCCCGGTGCGCGAAGTTGACGCGAAGGCCGCTACCGCCACTGACAAGAAGTAACCGGACACGTGTAAAATCCGTGTCGTCGTGACTTCGATACTGATAAAAAACGGCACGCTCGTGACGATGGACGCCTCAAACTCCATCGTCTCGGGCGAGCTTTTGCTTGTTGACGGAAAGATCGCCGGCGTCGGCGCCTCCGGACGCTCCGCCGACCTCACGATCGATGCAACTGACTGTGCCGTCATTCCTGGTTTTATCCAGACTCACATCCACCTTTGCCAGACGATATTTCGCGGCGCCGCCGACGACCTCGCGCTGATCGACTGGTTGAAGAAACGCGTCTGGCCCATGGAAGCCGCACACTCCGCGCGTTCGATTGCCGCCTCCGCTCGTCTCGGCATCGCCGAGCTCATCAAAGGCGGCACGACGTGCGCGTTGACGATGGAGACTGTGAATCACACGCGCGAAGTGTTCAAAGTTGTCGAGGAAAGCGGGTTTCGCGCGACTGTCGGCAAGTGCATGATGGACAAAGGCGACGAAGTCCCGCCCGCGTTGCGCGAGCAGACCGCGGAGTCCATTCAGGAGTCGATTCGGTTGCTCGACGAGTGGCATGGCAAGGCTGACGGTCGCATTCGTTACTGTTTTGCGCCGCGGTTTGCCGTCAGTTGCACGCGCGAGCTGCTGGAGAAAGTCGCGGTGCTCGCGTTAGCTCGCGGCGTCATGATTCACACGCACGCGTCGGAGAACCGGACTGAATGTTCCATGGTTGAGAGTGAGACGGGAATGCGGAACATCGAGTACCTTGACAGTCTCGGTCTCACCGGATCGCACGTCGCGTTGGCCCATTGCGTTCATCTCAGCGACAAGGAGATCGACACGCTCGAGACGACCAGGACCAACGTCGTTCACTGTCCATCGTCGAATATGAAGCTGGGCTCGGGCATCGCGCCCGTCGCGGGCCTGTTGGACCGCGGTGTTTCAGTCTCGCTCGGCGCGGACGGCGCGGCCTGCAACAACCGGCTCGACATGTTCACGGAGATGCGGACGGCCGCGCTCTTGCAGAAGGCGGTTCACGGTCCTGAAGTACTGACTGCCGGCCGCGTGCTGCGCATGGCGACGATCGACGGCGCCAGGGCGATGGGTTTGGACCATGAGATCGGGAGTCTGGAGGTCGGGAAACGAGCGGACGTCGCGGTCGTGCGGCTTGGGCGTTTGCACACCACGCCGGGGGCTGATGTCGTTTCCACGCTGGTCTACGGCGCAGAGGCGAACGATGTGGATACAGTGGTTATTGACGGGCGGCTGGTGATGCAGGACCGGAAGTTGTTGACGCTGGACGAGGGTACGGTTGTGGCGGAGGCGGCCGGGGAAGCTAAAGAGCTGTTAAATCGGGCCTAAAAATGGCTGTGCCAGCTCGAAGGTAGCGACTGCGGGGGGCGCGATCGGCGGCCGAGCTGGCACTGGCGGGCACTATCAATTTTGAATTGGATGGCCGTCTTTTCAACCTAGC
>DASRIM010000439.1:0-5550 GCA_035649995.1 Pyrinomonadaceae bacterium
TCTTCTTTAATAGACGAGATGAAGCCGTGGCTGTTTCTCGTCGAAGCTGAAGACGCGCGGCGGTGGCTCATCAGCACGCGCTACGTGGGCGGCTCTTATAAAAACACACACGGTAACGTCCTGATTGCCGCGGGATCGCGCGGATATTCCGGTGCGGCCGCGTTGTGCGGCAATGCCGCGATGCGTTCCGGAGCGGGACTGGTGACCGTTGCAACGCCGGCATCCGCGCAGCCATTGGTCGCCGCCGGGTCGATGCCGGAAGTCATGACGACTGCGCTCGCAGAAACCGACCGTGGCGCAATCAGCGACGATGCAACGGATCACTTCCTACAGTTCGCAGCTCGAAAAGCGACTGTCGTCGTCGTTGGACCAGGACTGACCTCCGACGACGAACGCACCCGAAACTTTGTTCGCGGCATCATCGAGCGACGTTCGAAGCCGTGCGTCATCGACGCTGATGGATTGAACTGTCTCGCGCCGTGGCCGCGCGAACTCAGCGGCAGTTCCGAACATCCGCTGGTGCTGACGCCGCATCCAGGCGAGATGCTCAAGTTGACAGGCAAATCCGAGCTCGGCGATCGCGTGAAAACCGCGCGCGAGTTCGCGACGGCGCATCACGTGATTCTGCTGCTGAAAGGCGCAAGGTCGATCGTGGCGGCGCCCGACGGCCGCGTCTTTGTTAATCCGACGGGAAATCCGGGGCTCGGCACGGCCGGCTCGGGCGACACGCTGGCGGGGCTCATTTCAGGCTTCCTGGCGCAGGCCTATGCGACGCTGAAGGACAAGGCCGATCCGCTTGCGGCAGTGATCGCGGCGTTGTACGTCGGCGGGCTCGCCGGCGACATCGCCGCACAGAAGTTCGGTATGCGCACGATGGTCGCTTCCGATATCCGTGAACACTTCAGTCAAGCCGTGCGGTATTTAGACCCGCAGGGAGAACAACCTTGAAATTCCTTTTATCCGTGTTCCCTATGAGTGCTGCGTTAGCTGCTGTAAGGTAGACAGCAAGAACACGGATTTCTTGAAATGACGAGATCGCGCGACCATCTGCCTACTGGTGAATTTCACAGCTCTTCTCCCGCCGAGACTTTCAACCTCGGACATCAAGTCGGCGCGCGCCTCGAAGGCGGGGAGATACTGCTGCTCAACGGACCACTCGGCGCGGGCAAGACGCTTTTCGTCAAAGGAATTAGTTCTGCTCTTGGGGTTGACGAAGAAGACGTCACTAGCCCGTCGTTCACACTCGTCAACCCGCACGACGGCCGCCTGCGTCTGTATCACATCGACCTCTACCGCCTCGACGAAGGCGCCAGTGCCGCACACGCCGTCGATCTCGACGAACTGCTGATCGACGAACAGGCGGTGATCGTCATCGAATGGCCGGAACGAATGGGCGCATACCCTTTACCCAACGATGTCTGGCACATTAACATTTCCGGCGACGGCGATTCGCCGCGCCTGATTTCTATTTCCAAACGTTGAGGAGAAATTAGCAATGCCATATCCCGAAATGATGATTCGTCCGATGCGCGAAGACTTAACCCGCCTCGGAGTCGAGGAGTTGAAGACCCCGGAGCAGGTCGATGACGCTGTCAAGAACGGCAAGGGAACGCTGATGGTCGTCGTGAACTCCATTTGCGGTTGCGCCGCGGGAAAGGCGCGCCCCGGCGTCGCACTCGCGCTGCAACACGACGTCAAACCCGATCGCGTCACAACGGTCTTCGCGGGCGCTGATATCGAAGCAACCGAGCGAGCGCGCAGCTACTTCACCGGTTATGGGCCATCGTCTCCGTCGATCGCCATTCTGAAAGACGGCGAGCTCGTCTACATGCTCGAACGTTTTCAAATCGAAGGCCGCGACGCCACCCAGATCGCCGGCGAGCTCACGCAGGCGTTCGAGAAACATTGCGCTTCTTAAAAAGGAGAACAATCCGTGTTTTCTATCTCCCGACGCTCCCTCGTCACCCTATTTCTAATTGCCTTCTCCGCGTTCACCGTCGTCGCCCAGGATCCGATGGACGCGTGGAAGGGTTTCGACTTCAGCGAAAGTCTGATCAGGCGAGCCGACATTCAAAAGCTCACGATCTGGGACCTGAAACTGATGCGCGGTCTCATCTTTGGCCGTCATGGCCGCGTCTTCAAAGACGCAGAGATCAAGCAGTATCTCGAAGCTCAGCCGTGGTATCAGCCAGATCCGGATTTCCAGAACTCGATGCTCAACGATACCGAGCGACGCAATCTCGATCTGATTCGCATCGCCGAGGCCGCGCTGCACGAGACGATCCAGCCGGGCGACATGCGTTACTGGCGCGATCGTGCAATCACTCCGCGCAAGTTGGGCAAGCACAGCGGCGCTGAATGGAAAGTGCTGCAAGCCGAAATCGAGGCGATTCACGGAAAGCGTTTCGACGACGAGCCGTGGCTGCAACGGTATTTCGAAGAACGCTACTGGTATCGGCCGAATGCGAAGTACGATTCGAAAAAACTCACCGCTATCGAACGTAAGAACCTGGAGACGCTGAGTGCGGCCGCGAAGAAGCAACGCCGCGTGGCGCTGCTGCCCGGCGATATGGAGCTTTTCGAAAACAGGCCAATCTCGGAACAGATGCTGCACGGATTGAGCCTGCACGAGTTGCGGCTGCTGCGAAACGAGATCTATGCGCGGCACGGGCGCATGTTCCGCGCCGAGTGGTTGCAACAGTATTTCTTCAGCCAGCCGTGGTACACGCCTGACGAGAACTTCAAAGACGAGAGCGTTTCGGGAACTGACAAGTTGAACGTCGAGACGATCGTCAAGTATGAGAACCGCATTCACCAGGAGCTGAGCACCAAGCCGATCGCGCGCGCGTTGCTGGAGGGCCTGTTCATCGAAGACGCGAGCCAGATGCGGCACGAGATCTACGCGCGTCACGGCAAGGTGTTCAAAGAGCCGTGGCTACAGAAGTACTTCTCGAGCTTCGACTGGTACAAAGCCGATCCAGACTTTACCGAAGCGACGTTGAGTGAGGTCGAGAAGAAAAACATCGCGACCATTGCGGCCTACGAAAAACGTGCCGTCACCGCGATGAGCACCATAGAGGGTTGATAAGGCCCACCCGAGGCCCCGCGTGACGGGGCCACACAAACAAAAAATTACAAACGATAACGAACGCCGGCGCGCCTGGCGGCTTCTTCTTCGAGATCGAGATTTTGAAGACGCAACGTGACGTCGGCGTTCATGTCGAGAGCGCCGCGCTCGCCGGCGAGTAGTTTTACAGTTCCCGCGGCGGCGATCATCGCTGCATTGTCCGTGGACAGTTGTGGCGATGGAAAGTAAACCGGCAAATCCAACGACGACGCCATCTCACGCGCAACCTCGCGCAATTTTCCGTTACACGCAACTCCACCGGCGATGATCAGCGTCTTCGGATAGTACTCTTCCGCGATCCGTTCCATCGTCCTGACCAGCGACTGCACCACGACATGCTGAAAGCTCGCCGCAAGATCCTTGATCCCCTGCGACGGCTCGCCGCCATTCTCAACGGGCGACAGTCCACTCTCGCGCACGTACTTCGTCACCGCCGTCTTCAGTCCGCTAAAACTGAAATCCGGCAGCCCGTCGCCCATGCGAGGAATCGAAAACGGCACGGCATGCGGATCTCCCTCCCGCGCCAAGCGCTCGATAACCGGTCCGCCCGGATAACCCAACCCAAGCATCTTCGCGACTTTGTCGAACGCCTCACCCGCAGCATCGTCACGCGTGCGCGATACGACTTTGTACTGCCCCGGTTCCGGGATAAAGAAGATGTTCGTGTGTCCGCCGGAGACGATCAGCGCCTCCGCCGGATACTCGATCGGCGGGTTCTCAAACGCGACGGAGTAGATGTGGCCTTCGATGTGATTGACGCCGACGAACGGCTTGCCAAGGGCATACGCCATCGCCTTCGCGTACGAAACACCGACGAGCAGCGAGCCGACGAGGCCCGGGCCGATCGTCACCGCGATACCATCGACGTCACGCGCCGACACGCCTGCGCGTTCGAACGCTTCCGAGACGACGGGAACGATCTTGTCGAGGTGCTCGCGTGACGCAAGTTCCGGCACGACACCGCCGAACCGCTTGTGAACAGGCACTTGCGACGAGATCACGGACGACACAATCTCTCGCCCGTCGCGCACGACCGCGGCGGCTGTTTCGTCACACGATGTTTCGATACCGAGAATAAGCATGCTGCCGTATTCTAACCTTCGTAGAAGCTGAGCGACGAATCACCTTGTTTCAAAACACGGATTCGTTGCAAGTTGCCGATCGACTGCGGCAATTCGTTTTTGTGATGATGCTCGACGATCACTAAACCGCCGTTGAGAAGCTGGAGAGTCCGGAGATAGTCTTCTTTGTAAGGTGGATCGAAAAATACGATGTCCCACGAATCCGTCGACGGCTGGCGCAGGAAGTCTTCCGCCGTCATCTGGTAGATCTCGTACTGCTCCTCGGGAATGCGGCACAGCTCGACGTTCGACTCGATCAACTGGCAACTCCTTCTCGAGCGATCCACAAACGTCACGTGCCGAGCGCCGCGCGACAGCGCCTCGATCCCGACAGCGCCTGTTCCGGCACACAGATCCAAAAACCGCGCATCCTCGATCCGCGGCGCAATCACGTTGAAGAGCGTCTCGCGTAGCCGATCCGACGTCGGCCGCACCTGCATGGACGGCGGGCTCTTCAGATTACGCCCCTTGTACGCTCCCGCGATGATGCGCATGTCGAAAACCTTATCACCCGACAGCCGCGAGCCCTAACCGGGCGTCGTTGGAGACACGCGCCAACAGCTTTATCGTGGCCGCCGACTTCTCGCGGCTCAAATAGAAGTCGGCCTCGCGGCGCGCCTGTTCCAACAGTTGCTGATCCCGCACGATGTTGCCGATGCGAAACTCCGGCAGACCCGATTG
The DNA here is from genome assembly GCA_035649995.1 of Pyrinomonadaceae bacterium. Lineage (GTDB taxonomy): Bacteria > Acidobacteriota > Blastocatellia > Pyrinomonadales > Pyrinomonadaceae > PSRF01. The sequence continues at coordinate 4,930 of DASRIM010000439.1, forward strand.
CCGCGTCCCCAGCAACTCGCCTGGCCCACGCAACTCCAGATCTTTCTCCGCAATGATGAAACCATTGCTCGTCTGCGCCATGATGCCCAACCGCTCTTCGGCGATCGCCGTCTTCTTGTCGCTCGTCAGTAGAACGCAGTAACTCTTCTCCGCTCCGCGCCCTACGCGGCCGCGCAGTTGATGAAGCTGCGACAGCCCGAACCGTTCAGCGTGCTCGACGACCATCACCGACGCATTCGGAACGTCAACGCCAACCTCGATCACGCTCGTCGAAACGAGTATCTTGATCTTGCCCGCAACGAATGCACTCATCACTTCTTCTTTCTCCGCGGGCTTCATCTTCCCGTGCAGCAAGCCGACAGACAGTTTCGGAAACACTGTGTCGCGCAAATACTCGTAACGCTGCTTGGCATCGCGCAAGTCCATCTTCTCTGACTCTTCGACGAGCGGATAGACCACGTAAACCTGACGACCCGCGCCCACTTCGCGGCCGATCAAACGCTTCACTTCCTGTCGCTGGTCCTCACCGACGACCATCGTCTCGATCGGCGTGCGTCCGGGCGGCAGTTCGTCGATCACCGAAACGTCGAGATCTCCATAAACCGTCATCGCAAGCGAACG
>DASRIM010000440.1:0-3662 GCA_035649995.1 Pyrinomonadaceae bacterium
CGCGACGGTCTCGGCCTCGCGCTCGCTCTGACGCGAAACCAGATGCGCACGTTCCTCGAGTATCACCCGACCGTGCTTCACGACCTGCACGAGTCGGTGCCGTATCTCTACACGATGACCGGCACGGGACCGTACAACGCGTGGCTCGATCCGCTCGCGATCGACGAGTTTCAGTTGCTCGCGTATCACGAGATCGAGGAGATGACCAAGCGCGGCGTGCCTGGAGTTTGGACGCACGGTTTCTACGACGGCTGGGCGCCGAACTACATGCTCTACATCGCCACCGGCCGTAACTCCATCGGCCGCTTCTACGAAACCTTCGGCAACGGCGGCGCCGACACCCGCGAGCGCACGCTCGGCGCAAACCAAACGTCCCGCGTTTGGTATCGTCCAAATCCGCCGTTCCCGCGCGTCAACTGGTCGATGCGCAACAACGTGAACATGCAGCAGTCGGCGATCTTGTTTGCGATGAACTTCGTCGCCAAGGAGCGCGAGCGTTTTCTCAACAACTTCTATCTCAAAAGCAAACGTTCCATCGCGAAAGCCACGAACGAAGGTCCCGCGGCATACATCATTCCGGGCGACACGCCGCGTCCAGTAGAAGCAGCCGACATGGTAAACCTGATGCGGTTGCAGGGAATTGAAGTTCATCGCGCGGCGAAGGAGTTTGCGGTCAAGGACCAGAAGTACCCGGCCGGTTCCTACATCATCCGCATGGATCAGCCGTACTCGCGCATGGCTGACATGCTGCTCGACACGCAGTACTACAACGTGACGGATCCGAACCCGTACGACGACACAGGCTGGACCATGGGCGCTATGCGCAACGTCAAGACCGTGCGCGTCGTGGATAAGAGCGTGCTGGACGTCAACGCAACGTTGCTGACGTCAAACGTTAAAGTCACCGGCGCACTGAGCGGCCCGTCAAACGCCGTCGCTTACGTTATCAATCACAACACCGACAACACGCTCGCCACGTTCCGCTTCCGTTTGAAAGACGTGAAGATGAGCGCCGCCGAAGACAGCTTCAAGATCGGCGAGCAACAGTTCAACACCGGTTCGTTCATCATCAAGCAGGAAGGAAATCCCGCGAACCTGCGGCAACTGTTGGAACCAGCCGTCACGGATCTCGGACTGAAAGCGATCGGCGTGGATAAACTCCCGACCGTCAAGACGCACGAACTCGCAGTGCCGCGCATCGCCATCGTTCACACGTGGACCAACACGCAGAACGAAGGATGGTTCCGCATCGAGTTCGATCGTTTGCAGATTCCGTACACGTACATTTCCGATCACGTGATCCGCAACACGCCGAACCTGCGGGAGAAGTTTGACGTGCTGATCTTCCCGCCAGTTGGCGGCAACGCTCAGTCGATCGTCAACGGCATGCCGATGCGCGGCGAGGCGATTCCGTGGAAGGCGTCGGCACTGACGCCAAACATGGGGATGTCGCCCGATCAGACCGATGACATGCGGGGCGGCATGACGGTCGCCGGCGTGGCCAACCTCCAGAAGTTCATCGAAAACGGCGGATTGTTCATAACGATCGGCAGCGCTGTTTCGTCGATCCCGATCGAGTACGGCATCACGGCCGGCGTCACGATTCAGCAGGCTGACAAGCTTCAGGCGAGAGGCTCGATCTATAACGGCACGTTCTCCGATCGCAAGAGCCCGATCTCCTACGGCTACGACGCGGGTTTGCCGATCTACTTCAGCCAGGCACCGTTGTTCCAGGTCGCTGCCGCAGGCGGTGGCGGTTTCGGCGGCGGCGGTGGTGGCGGCGGACAAGGCGGCCAGGGCGCGGGCCAGGGTCAGAACCGCGCATCAGGACGCGGCGGCGTTGGCGACCCGGACATCATCCAGGCGATGCCGCAACCGCGGCCCGGAAGACCGGATCCGGATCAGGCGCAGGCCGATCAGCGCGAAAGCCCGTTCTACGTGCCGCCCGCGATGCGCCCACGCGTCGTGCTGCGGTTCGTGTCGGATGAAAAGAACCTGCTCATCAGCGGCATGCTCGCCGGCGGTAACGAGCTGGCGAACAGGCCCGCCGTGGTGGACGTTCCGGTCGGTCGCGGCCACGTGGTGATGTTTGCGACCAATCCGATGTGGCGGCATCAAACGCAAGGCGAGTTCTTCCTGCTGTTCAATGCGGCGTTGAACTTCGACAACCTGGGCGTCGGACGGCCTGAGCCGCGCGGCGGACAGGGGCCGCCATCGACCGCCGGCGATTACGACGATCAGTAAACATCAGTGTCCCAGTTGCTAACGGACATCGAAACGCGCGTGCTTGGGTCGTTAGTGGAGAAGCAGGTCACCACGCCTGAATACTATCCACTAACGCTCAACGCGCTGACGTTGGCCTGTAACCAGAAGAACAACCGCAATCCCGTCACATCGTATACGGAGAGCCAGGTCGCCGCCGCGGTCGAAACCCTGCGCGAGAAGAACCTCGCGTACCTCTTTTACGGCAGCACCAGCCGAGTGCCGAAATACAAGCACGTCATGCCGGAAGTGTTGCACCTGAATCCGGCCGAGCTGGCGTTGATGTGTGTTTTGATGTTGCGCGGGGCGCAGACGCCGGGAGAGTTGCGCGGCAACGCGTCGCGGCTGTACGACTTTTCAGGACTGGACGAGGTCGAGCAGACGCTCAACGCGCTGATCTCGCACGAACCTGAGCCGCTCGTCGTTCGTTTGCCAAGGCAGGTTGGGCAGAAGGAGGTTCGATTTTCGCATCTCCTGGCTGGAGAACCGAAAATCGAAGCAGTAACATCGGGCCCAATAGAGAGAGTCGAAAAAGTTACGTTGGAAAGAAGAGTTGAAGCGCTCGAGGCAGAGGTTGAAGATCTGCGTCGTCAGTTCGAGCAATTCAAGAAACAGTTTGAGTAATACGGATTTAAAAATCTTTCATCCGGCAGTCGCTCGCTGGTTCGAGCGAACCTTTTCCGCGCCGACGGATCCGCAATTACGAGCATGGCCGGAGATCAAGCAGCAGCGCCACACGTTGATTGCCGCGCCCACCGGATCCGGTAAGACGCTCGCGGCGTTTCTGTCTGCGATTGACGATCTGGTCCGTCTCGGCGTCGAGGGAAAGCTCGACAACACGACACACGTCATCTACGTTTCGCCGCTGAAAGCGCTCAGCAACGACGTCCAACGCAACCTGCAAACGCCGCTCGAGGGAATTCAAAAAGAGCTCGAGGCGATGGGCCTGCCGGAGGTCAACATTCGCACGCTCGTACGCACCGGCGACACGCCCGCGTCTGAACGCACGGCGATGACGAAGCGTCCGCCGCACATCGTCGTTACGACGCCTGAGTCGCTCTACATTCTGCTGACCAGCGACGGCGGCAGGCGGATGCTGGAAACGGCGCGGACGCTGATCGTCGACGAGATTCACGCCGTCGTCAGCGATAAGCGCGGTTCGCACCTGGCGCTTTCAATCGAACGTCTCGAGCAGCTCACGCCTAACAAGTTGGTTCGCATTGGCCTCTCGGCTACCCAGCGTCCAATCGAAGAAGTGGCCCGGTTCCTGGTTGGGAGCGACAATCCGGAATGCTCGATCGTCGACACCGGTCACGCGCGCAAGCTCGACATCGGAGTCGAGCTCACGGATTCGCCGTTGCAGGCCGTCATGTCGGGCGAGGTGTGGGAAGAAGTCTACG
>DASRIM010000441.1:0-5284 GCA_035649995.1 Pyrinomonadaceae bacterium
CGTAAGAATTCTCTGCGTGATGTTGACATGGTCGTTATCTCTGAATGTCGTACTGAGAAGACGTCGCTACGAGGTAGACGGCGGCGCGCGCTCGTTTTTGATTACGCGTCGTGACGTTGGCGTCGTTGATGGCGTTCATCGCCGTGATGATCGAGGTGCGCATCTGGGCGTTCATCGTGCCGTGCAACAGAAGCGCATCAAGCGCGTTGACGACGTCGACCGGATTTCCGGCCAGCGCTTCAAGGTTGGCGATGTCGATCGACGTGCCGCGCGGCCGATCCGGGTTTGTGGGCGTCGGCGACGCGTTCGTCGCGACTCCGAGGTACGTCAGGGTGTTGATGACGTTTGCTCGGCGCAGTGTTGTGGTCGTCGAAAGTATTCCGAACGCCGGTCCGAGTATCTTCGTGCCGGGAACTTCATAGGCGGGCTGGTAATAACTGAACACGGTCGGCGGCTGAAAGATTATCTGGTCCAACGAACCGCTGAAGTCGTTGCTCGATCTGTTGCCCAACACGCCATCGCTGGTCGAGAGCTTGTCGAACGACTTCACGTTGAAAGCGCGGAGAAAACCGGCGACGTATTGCGCCGGCTCGCGCAGCTTGCCGTAGTTCGGCGCCGTCTTCACGTCGCCGCGCGCTTCGGGATCCAGCAGAATCGCCTGCACCACGAACTTCAGATTACCGCGCGTGTTCGTGCAGCCTGCCGAATAGAGACCGTTGCAGTCGTTGTTGAAGACGCGGGCCACGCGCTCGACGTATGCCGGGCTCGGATTGCTCGTCACGAGGTGCTGAATCAACTGCTTGCTCAAAAACGGTCCGGCGTTCGGATGGTTCGCCAGGTGGTCCATCACCAGTTGCATGTCTGACTGCGCGCAAGCGACGTTCTGTGCCGACGTCGTGCTGGTACACGCAGGGATCGTGAAACCATTCAACAGCGTCTTCGCGCCGGCGTCGTGGTTTTGACCGCCGCGCGGGGCCATCGGATCGCGGAAGTTGGTGATGCCCGGGCCGATGGGAAGCGTGAAGTTCCAACCGGTGAAGACGCGCGTGAATTCGTTGACGTCCGCCTGGGTGTAGGTCGCGAGTGGAACGCCTTGCGCGTCGAGTTGCGGAGTGCCGTCGAGATTCAGCACTTCGGTGCCGATGGAAAAGAGCTGAAGGATCTCGCGCGCGAAGTTTTCGTTCGGATTCGTTCGCGTGCTGAGACGCATGTCGAGATACTCGCCCATCGCCGGCGTGAGCGTGATCTCGTTGAGCAGCGTGCGATAACTGCCGAAGGCGTTGCGATCGAGCGCTTGCAGATAGACGGTCATCCAGCTCGGACGATTCACTTCGCTGCTGGCAGAGACAACCATGATCTGGTGCAACGCGAAGGCGACTCGCTGGCGCAACTGATCGCTGCCATACAGCGCGCGCGTGTAGAACTGGCGATGTATCGGATACATCGTGTAGTTGTCGCGCAGGCACACGATCTGGTTGTAATTGGGATCGGCTGAAGTTGTCGGACACTGCTGTGTGCTGTCGTCGAGCGGGAAGACGAGATCCGGATAGTTGGACCCCTTGGCCGGATTAGCCGGCGCAGTGCTGAACTGCTCGTCGAGATAGGCTTTGAAGCCCATCGCCTTCACGCGCCCGACCTCGGCAGGCGTTGGTCCCCAACTCGCTTGTTCAAGAAAACGAACCGTGTCCGCGTCGGATGCTTGTCCAGTGTACGGATCGGGCACGAGCGGCGGATCGGCGCCGGGCGGAACTGCGGGAGCGGGAGTTGCGACCGCGCCGGCGTCGTCCACTGGCCCACCGCCGGAGTGACCGATCGCGATTCGAACGCGATTACTCGACATGCCGTGCAGGTTCAATCGCAGCAGTACGTCGCCTACGTCTGCCAGGTCGTCCGACAGTCTGAGTGCCACCATCGTGATGCCGGGAAAGTTCGGCACCTGGCCCACGTACTCGACGCGCAACGGATAAATCTTTCCGCTTCCGTCCTGCACGTCGGACGAGAAGGCATTCGCGCCTTCGCCGGGAAGCAGTTCCAGATCCATCGCGAAGATGCAGATTCGGGTGCGGTTGTCGGAGCTGTAGTTGACGGAGGACGTCAGCGGGAACGGTTCCGCCCGCATCGTCGCGCATTCGAGCGCTACGGCGCGCGTCGAAGTGGACTGGCTGATAAGAACCGGTTTTTTGTTCGTAGCCGCGGAGACGCTGGCGACGCCGGCACAGATCAAGACCAGTAGAAAAGAGTAGCTAAAGAGTCGCACCGCGCACGGGAGACTGCGTTTCATAAGGTATGGCTCCGTCACAATTTCGAGAAACCAACTGCCGAGTACAGGTGAGTTCGTCGGTGGTAGGGCGACCAGGGTCCATCACCCGGGTGAGGGTCAATATACCCGTTCGCGAAGCCGCCGATCAAGGTTTTAGACGCGCGAGGACGGCTGCCGGTCTGGATAGTTCCGTTATTGACGAGTGAAACTCTCAGACAACCGCGCGCATCCAAGGTTCATTGGCTAAGTGACGGCCTCTCATCGGCGCTTGGTCCATTTGTCATCAGTGCAGGTGACGTGATTGACAAACGAACCTGGAAAAGAAGACTGAAAATGTCGCGTTTCTCCCCTTGAGCGCCGGCTCCAGCGACTCCAAAGAACTTTTTTTCTTTTTCCATGTCACAAAACGAGTCTGAAAAGACTCATATAGAGTAGCTGGCACACCGTCTCCCCGCTCCAGCACTACAGACGGGAGCCATCATGGATAGTAATGATGACAAACGACAGCTACCCAAGGCGCAGCAGTACCTTCTGGACCACTGGCCGTGGCTCGAACAAACCTGCGACAGCCTTTTAGAACGCAACGGACTTCAAAACGGAGTCAACGGCTCGGGCGATCTACTCAATAACCTCTTCGTCCAGTTTGCCTCGTTTACTGATCACACGTTTGACGGAATCGACAATCCGAAGGCTTACATTTATACGGTGCTCTCACGCGCAACGCGTCGACAGGACGCCTACGATCGCAAAAGAGACGATCGCGATATAGATGAATTCGCCAATCATTCCGACGGCGTTGGTCATAACCCGGCAAAAGCGGCCGAAAGCGCCATCCTCTTAAAAGAACTTTTTGAAACACTGCCTCCCGAGGGTCGCCACCTACTGGAATTACTAATCAAGGGGCTCTCCGGGAGAGAAATAGCCCTCGAGTTAGGCATCACCGAAGCTGCGGCGCGGCAACGTATCTCTCGACTTGGCCGCGATATGCGCCATCGAGCCAATGGCGGGAAATGATCATAGGTGATCGAATCTCAGAAAAGGACGTAAAGGATATGGACAACAACAAGCGTGACAGTCATTCGAATAATCGAGTGGATTTCGACCGCGAATCCACCGCGGACGAACATGCCCAGAACATGGATCCGTTCGAGACCGACCAAGACTGCGAAGCTTTGTTCGAAGCGATCTCGCGAATCCAGGCGGTGCGGGTGCCTGGTGTAGGACGCGTAAGCCCTCCAGACGCGATCGCCGTTGCAATCGATCAGGGAGAAGCGTTCAAACGTTGGTGCAGGAAAGGTGTGCCGCTCGAGGACATCGAAGCTTGGGTAGATGGACGGCGAGTAATGACAGCTCGTCCGGAATCGCGTGCCACACTGCTCGGATTCAAGTTCAAGGTGCCTTCCCCCGATGCCGCAGTGCTGCAACTGACGACCCGGGCACTCGGAGAGATAACGGTGCTTTTCAATCTGCTCTTGCGCCATGTGCCTGAGAATGGGTGGCGGCATAGAGAGGATTGGCCCAACGGACAAAGCATGACTCTATACATCACGCGCAGTACGTTTGCAGTCGCAACAGCGGCCGCCGGCGCCGGTTCGATGGGTCGTGCAGAGAAGATGGGCGAGTTCTACATTAAAGTCGCGATTGGCTTAGCTGAAGGACAATCGCAATCGGATGGTCGTGATTCTTACGAACGGACAGAACAAGGAATTCAGAAACAGGCAACGCCGGTGATACCCGAGAAGCCGAAAGCAATGGCTGCGTTGGCGGCTGCACTGGCCGTTGGGATTCTATTTATCGGTCTGGTTCTGCTGTTTAGATTTAACAGCAACCCGCCGGTCGCCGAGGCGAAGTCGCAGGAAAGACCCGGACCGATGCTGGCCCTTGCCGCGGAGCCAGGTTTGGCAGAGATGTCGCCGGGTGCAGGGGCAATTGCTGAGTCGGATGTAATCGATCCGGTTCCGTCCGATCTCGGCGCCGTCTCTGAACGGCAGTCTGTAACGAATGCGAATGAAGGCAAGTCACGGATTAGCTCCCGTGACAATGTTTCAAAACTCAGCGATTTGAAGGCGGCGATTGTTATCAGGCAACCTCAAGCAAGCGAACTCGTTTCCAGCGTAGGCATAACGTCACTGCCCACGCCTGTGTATCCGAGATTGGCAGCGTTGAAGAACATGTACGTGGACACAAAAGCCGAACCGATTAAGTTGAGGAGTCACTTCATTCAGGCCCTGGAAGCTTCGAAGCGATTCAACGTGCTCGCCGAAGGTGAGCAATTGAAGGCGGACGGCGTCATCACGTTGGGGTTCGAGCCTCAGTCGCCATGTTTGGGAGTCGTATTTGTGAAGGTTACCAGCCGTGACGGAAATTTCCTTTGGGGAAATTACGCCTGGGAAGCGACGCCGGTCTGCCGAACGGTTCCTGTTAGTCAGGACAAGATCTTCAACGATGCTTCTATCGCGCTGGTCGACAGTCTCGAGAGCACGGTGAGACAGGCGGAAGCGAACACACGCTCGAAAGACACGTCCTCGACTGATGGTGGCTGATTGTCGCCGTCCGTCGCGAATCGTCAATTACTCACAAACCTGGCCAGGCAATTGCCAACTGCCTGGCCAATTCATTTTGTGCGGATCTCCCTCTATTTGTTGACAGAATTACAGCCTGCAATGTATACAGCAACTCGGTTGCAACTTGCCTACTTGAGGCCGCCGCTCTCCGCTATCCGTGGAAGTCCCGAGAAAATCCAATGCCCCATGAGTACGACATTTTCATCAGTTACGGACACCTTGACGACGAAGATCCCGCCGGCGACGTCAAAGGTTGGGTTGACCTGCTCGTCGAACGTCTGCCGCGACTGGTAAGCAACAATCTCGGCTACCTGCCGAAAATCTGGCGCGACGAGCGCAGTCTTCATGGAAACGATCTCCTGACGGCAGCGATCAGCGAAGGCGTCAGCAGTTCGCTGTTGCTGATTCCGATTTTGTCGCCTCGTTACGTCCAGTCTGACTGGTGCCGCCGTGAAGTCGA
>DASRIM010000442.1:0-4851 GCA_035649995.1 Pyrinomonadaceae bacterium
GGATAAGCCCGCGGCGTGTTGCCGTCTGCGCTGTCCTCGTCGCGGTATGCGCGGCGCTCGCGATCACGCGGCTGCGAGTCGACGACAGTTGGATCCGCAACCTGCCGGCTAAGAGCGACATCGTCCAGGGCGACAGGTTCTTCAACGAAAAAATGGCGGGCACTACGGCGCTCGAATTGATGGTAGACGCGACACGCGATGACGTGTTCCGCAGTGTAAATGGTCTTTCAGCGCTCGGCTCGCTGGAATGGGTACTTGCACGAGTGCCGCATGTCGGCGCCGTCAACTGTCTCTTCAACGACGTCGTGCGGACGAACTCGTCTCTTATCGGCTTAAACTACAGCGCCTACCGCACGGCGTTGCGCAGCGGACGTTTGCCGCTGAGAAAGGAAGATATCGATCGCGCACTCACGGTGCTCTCGCAGTCGCCGCACGCACAGCTCCGCGAGCGAGTTAACGAGGAACACCGCTGGGCCCGCGTTACCGTCTTTATTCGTGACGCGGACTACACTCGTATCGACAACGTGTTGCGAGCGGCGGAGCGCGAAACGTCTCGACAGGGACTGGGCCATAAAATCGTGCCTTTCGGCGACGGCTGGATCAGCTACCTGACGGTGCGGCTGCTAGTCGACGGACAGACGTCCTCGATCGCGTTGGCGCTGGTGACTGACCTGATTCTGATCACGATACTGCTCGGGTCAGCGCGGATGGGTGTCATCGCCGTTTTACCGGTCGCTTTCAGCCTGCTCCTGGTGCTCGCGGCGCTGTCGCTTGCCGGCGCGCCGCTCGGAATCGCGAACTCGATGTTCGCGGGTATCGCGCTCGGCATCGGATTGGACTTCGCGATCCATCTGGTCACGGCTTATCGGCAGAGACTGAACCAGGGAATGCCCGCGAGCGAAGCACTGCGGAGCACGCTTGAGGTCACTGGTCCGGCTGTCTGCGTCAGCGCCGCTTCGATCACCGCTGGGTTTTCGGTGTTGATGCTGTCTGAGATCGCTCCGAACGTGCAGCTCGGACTGATGATCTGTCTCTGTCTTGTGACCTGCGCCGTCACGACGCTGCTGCTCATTCCAAGCCTGATCAGGCTATGGAAGGTGGTCCAATAAACCGCGCAGTTCTCACTTCAACGTATCCGCCAGCAGGAACGGAAGCGAGACGAGGAGCGGCGGGTCAGTCAAGACCATCCGCCTGAGAGAGATGTGCGGCCGCTCGATGGCCCTGCCGTTCCGAACGATAACCGGCCCATTTCCCGATCCGACAGACAAGTTCGCAGCGTCAGGTATTAAATATCCAAGCGTGTCGGCGAGACGCGGCAGGGCCGCGGCGAGAAGATGATAAGTCCCATCAGGTACTGGCCCAATGCGAAAAGCGCCCGGCGACGTCAGTAGCGCCGCGCCGGCGGGACGGCTCTGCGGTATGTGCGCAGGGAACAGACCGACGAAGATCGGACCACCGCCAGGATTCGGCAAGTCGACGAATCCCTCGACTGACGCGCGCTGCATCCCGCGTTCCGTCAGTTCCGCGAAGTGAGCACAAAGTGACTCGACCGCCGCCGGCGTGGTCCGATCGGCGAGGTAGCGAAACTCACGCGGCGACAGTCCGATGCGTTGAGTGAAACGCCTGGTGAAAGTCCCGAGACTGTTGTAGCCGACGTCGTAACAGATATCCGTGATGCTCGAGTGCGTGTTCAGCAGCAGGCGCTTGGCCTCGTCCAATCGCATGGCCGAGATGAACTTGGCAGGCGGAAGGCCCGTGATCTCGTGAAACACGCGATTGAAGTGGAACGGGCTGAGATAGGCCACCCGCGACATTTCTCGCAACGAGATCGGCTCACACAATCGCTCACGTGCGGCGGTGATCACTCGCTCAACCGCGCGGCGGTGCGCCGCGGCAGTTTCTTCCCGAATTATTTCCGTCATACGGGATCCCGGATTGTAGTGGGTGGGGGGAAAAGTCATCACCCTCGGCCCTGTCGGAGCCGATGTGAGGCAAACTGCTCAGGGCGTGTGGGAGGAGTGCGATTGGACCAGTAAAACTTCAAAAGTTGTCGGCATCGCAGCCGGAGAGGTGGAGCGATGCCGACTCACGTATCGATTAACGAACTACTGCTGCTGCTTTCTTCGTTCCCGGTGGCGAAGCGTTGTGGCTGGCAAGCAGCTCCTGCTCCGTGATCGGGCGAGGAATGCAGAACTGACCATTGCCGCAGATCTGCCACGGTGAATTAGTGGAAGTCAGCGTGACGGGCGCGCACGAAGTACTCGCCGCAGCGGACGAGTCTGTCGCCAAATTCGCGAAGTCGGCCTCGATGGCGCGACACGGAGCCGGCGCGGCCGTGGGCGCCGGCTCGGGCTCGAATGGCGAGATCTCGGAATCGTCGACCGAGGCGGCCAGCGATGACGAACCCGCTGTCAGACCTGAGCCGCCGCCGGTGTCGAGCACTTTCGTCGCTCCGTCGGACAAGCGCGTAAAAGTGAATTTTGGAAAGACGTTCAGCGACGAGTCAAACGTACCGCCGTCGCCGATCGACATCGTGCCGGTCGATGCCTGGAAGTCGGATAGACCCACTCGGACGCTCCAAGCCTCCGATGGTCTATCGCTGTAGCTTACGCTGATTGGGTTGATGCTCCTCAGAGAGAGCCCAACGATCTGGATTGACGTGCTACCCGGCGTGTAGACGGCCTGGTTGCGACGGATGATTGTGTCAACGTCGCCCTGCCCCGGCAGCGGCACACCCTCGAGTGGCACGAGTCCGGAGTATGCAAGCGAAGTTGGTCCGAAGAAGCCTGCGGGTACCGGCGACGCCTGGAAGTTGTGATACGTTTCGCCGTTGCCGGTGGTCTCGAATCGGTCGTCTCCCGCTGGGATATAGGTGGTCGCCGCCCTGCTGTTCGCCGTAACGAATAAGCCGACCAGCAGCACCATTCCCACAAGGAGTGACAGGCCAAACATGACCGGTTTTGTGTAGAGCCTGCGCGTGATCTCTTTCATAGCTCTTCCTCCTCACGAAATGCTTTTGTTGTCCGAACTCCACGGACTGCCTCAACTTCGGATTGAAATCCGTTCAGGGATGCTTTTGCAGTTCTCCGGGAGGTCGGTGTCCGGCATTTGAACACGTCTTCGAAATCCGTTACTTCTCCGATCTTGCTTAACTGCCGTGACGCGGGGGATGCTCAATTTTCGCAAACGTGCGACCGTTCTATTGAAATAGTCGTTTTTGGAGGAATATTTTGCAGGCGGGGTCAACCTACCGCTTCCCACTAATGTTTAAGGCTTTGATCGGCCGGTGGCGCATTCCGGGGCGGCGTCTTCAGTTTTCGTTGACAGACATTTGACGACCCGATAGGATGCGTCGCGCCCACCTCACTGAATGTCCCCAAACTCTACGTCCGCAATCACGAGGGAGTTTGTCTCATGTTCGTCCGTCGATTCCTTACCGTTCGGGTTGTCGCTTCCGTGCTCCTCGTTGTGCTGGTAGGTGGTCTGGCAGCGTTGGCTGCGCGCCAAAACGCGTACAACATACAACTACCGCAGCAGCGCGAGTTAATAACAACTGGACCATCACAAGCCACGTCACGTTTCCGTAACCTCTCACTCCAACCAGAGGCTGCCAAACTGAGCAAGAGACTGGGCCAGAGGTTTATCGGCTCTGAGTCCGACGTGTCCGTACTGCTCGGCGAGGTCACAACCGGCGAAACGCGAATTCCGCTACGCATCATGCGGAAACAGGATGAGCGGGGAGAATCGGTTGAAATCAGTGCGAATGGAAGAGCGCTGCGTTGGAGTGTTTTGCATGGCGCGACGGGCGACACAGCGGTGACTGAGCTCGACCGTTCGCTGGTTGAACGACTGGTGTTTGATAGCGCTGATGCGTTCGTTCTGGCGCAGCTTCGGGGCGCGAGTTATCAAGTCGTGGGCAAGAACGTGCGCGCGGACCTCGGCGGCGCAGACAATTACAACGGGCCGCTGTGGACCGTCGTGCGGGTAAGTTATGAAGGCGCCGACAGCGAGGCGAAACCGGAGAGCGTTGCCCGAATGTTCTACATCAATTCGCGAACCGGGCTGCTGGATAAGGTGATCTCAGATGTACGCGGCGAAGAGATCGAGGCAGTCATGGACGGTTGGATGACTGACGGCGGAGAGACCTTTCCCTCTCTCATTCGCTGGAGCGTTTCCGGCCGTCAGGTGATGGAATTCAAAGTCATTAGCTTTAACCGTTCCAGTGGCCGGTAGGAACAGCCATGAACCTCACGAATTCAATCGCCCGCTTTTTGCTTGCGTCAACTTTCTTTCTGCTCACCGTCTTCTCGGTGCGCGTGATCGCTCAGACGACTGCGGCACGCCCGGATCGCGGCCTGATGCCGAATGGTTCGTATGCTATTTCCGATTTAGAGCAGATCAGTCTGACAAACGGCAATCTTGGTTTGACGATCCCGCTGGCCAGCCTGCCGCCAATCGCCGGCGGTAAGCTCTCCTGGACCATCAACGCGCACTACAACAGCAAAATCTGGAACGTGAATCGCCAGGAGATGATCGGCAATCGCTTCGACGGGTCGAACGTCTATTACGTGGTTGACGTGCCGCAACTCAGCGAACAAGGTAATTGGAGAATCAGCGGTCAGTACGAACTCGAGATCCGCGAAGCCTCATCCGACTTCGCCTACCAGCTTCCGCCGGTGGCGGATGAGCCTGACTATTCTCTGATGCTGAACAATAACTGGTATCGCGTGGTGCTGCGCATGCCGGACGGCGCCGAGCACGAGTTGCGGCCCCTGGACTACTCGCCGTTTCCGGGCGGCAAGGAGTACCTGTTTGGCTATTACAGCCAGACGCCTTACACGCACGGCACGA
>DASRIM010000443.1:0-2361 GCA_035649995.1 Pyrinomonadaceae bacterium
TCACCGCGCGCGCGTGAAGCTCAATCAGAACGAAAACCCGTGGGACACGCCGCTCGCGATTCGCGACGAGATCCTCGAACGGTTCGAGGCCGCGAAGTGGTCTCGCTACCCGGACTTCATTCCCGCGACTCTGCACGAGCGATTGGCCGAGTTTGCCGGCTTGCGACCCGATCACATCATCGCGGGAAACGGTTCCAACGAGCTGATACAAGCCGTGATGATGGTCACCATTGGCCCAGGAAAGCGCGTGCTGATTTGCGAGCCGACGTTTGCTTTGTACAAGCAGGTCGCGACCGTGCTTGGCGGGACCGTCGAGAGCATGTCACTAACGAGCAGCCTGCAATACAACAGCTCGTTGCTGCTGGACGTCGTCGAGGAGCGGCAGCCTGACGTCACCATCATCTGTTCGCCAAACAATCCGAGCGGTTGCCTCATCGACGATCAGGACTTGATCAAACTACTCAACATCGCGCGCGGGCTCGTGATCATCGACGAGGCGTATCACGAATTCGCGGAGCATTCGGTCGTGCCGTTGCTGGAGGAGCATGAAAACCTGATCGTGTTGCGAACGTTCTCGAAGGCGATGGCCTTGGCCGGCCTGCGCGTCGGTTATCTTCTGGCGGAGCCCGACGTCGTGCGCGAGATTCGAAAAGCAGTTTTGCCTTACAACTTGAACGCGCTCTCGCAGATCGGCGCGGAGGTCGCGATCGAGAGATACGAGAGCGATCTGCGCCCGCTGGTGCAGCGAATACTCGCGGAGCGCGAGCGTTTGTTCGCCGGCTTGTCCGAGATTAAAGGTCTAACGCCCGTGCCGTCGCGGGGAAACTTCATGCTCGTCAAATCCGATAAAGACCCAACGCAGATCTTTGCCGAGTTGTTGCAGCGCGACATTCTGGTCCGCGACGTGAGCGGCTATCCGATGCTGCGAGACTATTTCCGCGTCAGCGTCGGCAGGCCCGACGAGAACGATCGACTACTGAAAGAGCTGCGTTCTATTTGCCAATGAAGACACAAAATCACTCTCGCTCAGCGGACATTCATCGCAAGACGAAGGAGACCGACGTGCGCGTGAAGCTGTCGCTGGACGGCAGCGGCCGTTCGCGCATTTCGATCGGGTTGCCGTTTCTCGAGCACATGCTGGAGCTCTTCGCGAAGCACGGCCTGTTCGATCTGCAAGTGCACTGCAAGGGCGATCTGGAAGTTGACGATCATCACTCCGTCGAAGACGTCGCCATCACGTTGGGCCAGGCGCTGGTCCAGGCGCTCGGCGACAAGCACGGCATCAACCGCTACGGCGAAGCAGTGGTGCCGATGGACGAGGCGTTGTGCCGTTCGGTGATCGACCTGTCCGGGCGGTTTTATCTCGTTTACGAAGTGCCGACGAAGCGGCAGAAGATCGGAAACTTCTCGGTCGAGCTGGCCGAACACTTCTGGCGATCGTTTTCCGAGACGGCGAAGTTCAACCTGCACATCGACTGTCTGCGCGGGCGCAACACGCACCACATTCTGGAAGGGACGTTCAAAGCTTCCGCGCGCGCGCTGCGGCAGGCGGTGGAACGAAACAGCCGGGTTACGGGAGTTCCGAGCACTAAGGGATCGTTGTGAATCGAGTGGCGATAATCGATTACGGAGTCGGGAATTTGCGTTCCGTTGAGAAGGCGTTTGCGGCGACGGGCTGTGAGGCTGTTGTCAGCGGTGATGAAACGGTCTTGCGCGAGGCGGAGCGGTTGGTGTTGCCGGGCGTGGGTGCGTTTGCGTCGTGCATGAGGTCGCTGCGAGAGCGCGGGTTTGATTCGCTGGTGCTGGAACGCGCGGCTGCGGGGACGCCGCTGTTGGGAATTTGCGTTGGGATGCAGATGCTGTTTGACGTCTCGGATGAATTTGGAACCACGGATGGACTCGGATTGTTACCGGGTCGCGTGCGGCGGTTTGAGACTGAATTGGTGGTGCCGCAGGTTGGGTGGAATCGGATTAAGCAGAATCAGAGACACGCGTTATTTGAAGGGATTGAAGATGGGTCGTTCTGTTATTTCGTTCATTCGTTCTACTGCGAGCCTGGTAACGCGGATTTGGCGATCGGCGAGACTGATTACGGCGTGAAGTACGCTTCGGTTGTGGCCCAGGACAATGTTTGCGGTGTGCAGTTTCATCCGGAGAAGAGTCAGGATGTTGGATTGCGAATGTTAAGAAATTTCGTCGATGCTGGCTAAGCGAATAATTCCGTGTCTCGACGTCGATAACGGCCGCGTGGTCAAGGGGATTCGCTTTGTCTCGCTGACGGACGCGGGCGATCCGGTCGAACAGGCAAAGCGCTACGACACGGAAGGCGCAGACGAGTTGACGTTTCTCGACATCACCGCG
>DASRIM010000444.1:0-6299 GCA_035649995.1 Pyrinomonadaceae bacterium
TAGCACGCGGATCGATCCGAAGAGGTATTCCCGTCTTCTGGCCAAGACCCTCCCGCAAACGATCAACACCGAAGCGGAAAATGATCGGATGCTTAAGATCGTTGAGAGTCTTATGGACAAAGGGGAGGACAACCTCTCCGCAGAAGAAGGCGCGTTGCTTGATCTGCTTGTCACCCTGATCGAAAAGTTCGAGCAGGAACATTACAAGATCGAGAAGGGCAGACGTTCAACGCCGCTCAGTCTAATCGCTCACCTGATGGAAGCTCGGAGTCTTCAGCCAAAAGATCTCTGGGAGGTCATCGGCTCCAAGGGTCTCACATCGGAGATCCTGAGCGGCAAGCGTTCGATCAGCAAGCGTAACGCAAAGGCTCTTGCTGAATTCTTCCATGTATCAGCAGAGTTATTTATTTAGAGGTTAGAGAGTAGTGAGCTCAGGGCAGTCTCTGATGAACGGCTTTCGCCAGACGACTGGAGGCAGCTTGTGCGTACTGAGGATTTGAAGAATGGCTGGAAGGCAGTGATTCCAACCCCGATAAGCAGAGTCAGAGTCTGACACCGCGCGCAATCTTTCCACCTATCCTCGTTGTTATTTTCCCGAGTGTTGGGCCGCCGTGCAGTGTTCTGGTTCAGGCTGCGTCTCCTTGAGGCTGCCGACGCGGCTGTCACACAACCAGTCACACAAGCACCCGCCCAGCAAGACGGCACTGAACGCAAGATTCGGTAATTATCTTCATTCGATTTCACGCGCACTTCCGGTGTAGTCGCTCTACAATGAACCGGCGAGCCAAAAGATCCAGATCATCGCGACCGAGGAAGAGCCCCCAACCAGTAGAGCTTGACCGACGCGCTGTCGCGCGAACTCTATTGGAAGATTGCGTTGAGAACACCGGCCAGGCGCAGCCCTCCCTTCAATAGCTGCTCGCGCATACGGTCACGCTGCGCTCCTATGTATTGGTATGAGATTTTATGGACCGGCGTCTTAACGGCGCGGGGCGTAATCGAGTCGTCGGAAAATAGATATAGTTTCGACCGCATCGAGATCGCCTCATCCGCGTAGGAGATCGTATCACCGGTCAGCCAGCGGGCCGCGTCGGCCTCGCTGGCACGATCCAGAAAACGCGCATACTCGGTGTAGTCGAACCGTTCGAAGTCCACCATCTCGTCGTCCCAAGTGGAATGGAGATTGGTCTTCCATCGGTCCATCCAGTTGACGCTGACAGCATTGCCGCCCATATCGGTTCCGCCGACGTGGAGTGGCTGATGAAGATCGCCCATGAGATGTACCAGAAAGCTGAGCGCGGCTGCGCGTGAGATAGGCTGAGTTTGCTGAGGATTGCACGCGTCCTGGTCCGTACCATCGCTCTTGTCTGTGAGCGCACCTACCGAGTTGAGAGCTCCACGCGATCCGGTGCGAAGAAAGGTAGTAAACGCGTCAATCGCGACGATCAAATCGCCGCAACGAGCCTTCTCTGCATAGCGGTAGCTGGGCAAGCCATCCTTAACCGTGGCGAAGTGGAGAGGCCGGTACTTATCGAAACGCGGATCGGATCGCAGGTCATCAGGCCAGTTCGCGACGTCCGCGAGCGTCTGTCCGTCCAGCAGGCGGGTTATCTTCGACTGCGCAGCGGCCGTCAGGTGACGTTGCGCTATCTCGGCGACGACGCGATGTCCCGTCGGCCCCCACGCATACGCGGAAGAAAAAGTTAAAGCGACAAGCAGTAACGTCGCACCGGCCTTGAGAAGAGCGTTTCGAATGCACTTTTCGAGCATGTGATCTCCCGACTGCAACTCCAGGATTCATGGGCCACACGAACGCGCGGAGGCTAGTTCAAGCGTTAACGCGTGTCAAGGTAGAACGCTTCTAAAAAATTTTCGGTGCAACAGATTGCGCATCCGGCTTTATGTGCGTAATCTGTGCGCCGGAATGCTTCAATTCCTCAATATCTCCAACATCGCACTGATCGACGAGCTTCAGGTTGAATTTGAACCGGGCCTCAATCTGCTTACCGGCGAGACGGGATCGGGCAAGTCGATCATTGTCGATGCACTGGGCGTGTTGATTGGCGGACGTTTTACGAGCGACCTGCTGAAGTCCGGCGCTGAGCGTGGTTTCATCGAGGGCCTTTTCGTCGTCACTACGAATCCGGATCTCGCGCAATTGCTCGAGAACGCGGGCCTGGCGTTTGACGAGGAACTGATCATACGGCGCGAACTTTCCGCCGCCGGCCGCAACAAGATCTTCATCAACAACCAACTCGCCACGCAGTCGCTGCTGCGCGACCTGCGCGAGTTTCTCGTCGACATTCACGGGCAAGGCGATCAGCAAACGCTCTTCAATCCCCGCACACATCTTGAACTGCTGGATTCGTTCGCCGTCAGCAACGGGTTGCGCGGCGAAGTCGCCGAGGCGCACCAGCATTTGACTGCTGTTCAACGCGAGCTCGACGTGTTGCGTCGCGATGATGCGGAGAAGTTTCAACTCGTCGATACGTTGCGATTTCAGATCGAAGAACTGGAGCGCGCGCAGTTGACGATCGGCGAGGACGAGCGGCTTGAAGAAGAGCGCCGAAGGCTTTCGAACGTCGAAAAACTGACTGAACTGAGTCAGTCGAGTTATGGACGGATCTACGAGGATGACGACGCGGCGCTGGCGCGTGTACGGCTGACGGTGAAAGACGTCAGCGAGCTTGCGGAGTACGAATCGAGTTTTCGCGACTATCTCGAGGGTTTGGAAAACGCCCGCGCCGTGTTGGAAGATCTTTCGTTCTCGTTGCGCGACTTCGCCGACAAGCTGGAGTTCTCGCCCGCGCGGCTCGCGCAGATCGAAGATCGGCTGGCTGAGCTTTCGCGGTTGAAGCGCAAGTACGGCGGATCCGTCGAGGACGCACTGGAGCACCTGGCGCGCTCACAGGATCGTTTACGACAGATCGAGACGTCTGATGAACGCGAGCAGCAGTTGGCCGCGGAATTGGATAAGGCGCGCGCGCGTTATCTGGATCGCGCCGGGAAGCTGCATCGCGAACGCGTGCGCGCGGCGAAGCGCTTCGAGCGCGCGGTTGAGAAGTGTATCGGCGAGTTAGCGATGGAACACGCGCGGTTTCAGGTGCAAATCTCTGACGCCTCAGACTCAGCCGGTCCGAAAGGAATCGATCACGTCGAGTTTTATTTCTCCGCGAACGCCGGCGAGGATCTGAAGCCGCTGGCGCGTGTCGCATCGGGCGGTGAGGCGTCGCGTTTGATGTTGGTGTTGAAAACTGTCGCCAACGCAACCGAGTTCCCGCGCACGATCGTGTTCGACGAGATCGACTCGGGCATTGGCGGACGCGTGAGCGAGGCGGTCGGCATCAAACTCCGCAAACTCTCGCAGACGAACCAGGTGCTGTGCGTAACCCACCAACCCCAAATCGCGCGCTTCGCCGACAGCCACCTCGCTGTTCAAAAGGCGGTCACCCAGGGCCGCACCCAGGTCGACATCACCAAACTGAACCGCGCGGGCCGCATCGAAGAGCTCGCCCGCATGCTGACCGGCGCCGAAATCACCGACGCCGCCCGCCGCCACGCGCGTGAGCTATTGAAAGATTAGTTTTAGAATCCCGTTACAAAAATCCTATGAGCACAGAACCTAACAAAGTTATCTACTCGATGGTCGGCGTCAGCAAGTACTACGACAAGAAGCCGGTCCTGAAGGATATTTATCTGTCCTATTTCTACGGCGCGAAGATTGGCGTCATCGGTTTGAATGGATCCGGTAAGTCGTCGCTGCTGCGCATACTCGCGGGCGTCGATAAGGACTTCAATGGCGAGACAGTCATCTCGCCCGGGTTCAATGTCGGTTACCTCGAACAGGAACCGCTGCTCGATGACGCGCGGACGGTTCGCGAAGTCGTTGAAGAGGCGGTGCAGGAAACAGTCGACCTGCTGAAAGAGTTCGAAGAGATCAACGCGAAGTTCGGCGAAGAGATGAGCGACGACGAGATGTCCGCGCTGCTCGAACGACAAGGCGAGGTCCAGGAAAAACTCGACGCGCAAGACGCCTGGGACCTCGACTCGCGGCTCGAAATGGCGATGGACGCCCTGCGCTGCCCGCCTCCGGAAACGCCAGTCAAAATTCTCTCAGGCGGCGAACGGCGGCGCGTCGCACTCTGCCGCCTCCTCCTGCAAAAACCCGACATCCTGCTGCTCGACGAACCTACGAACCACCTCGACGCCGAATCAGTCGCGTGGCTCGAGCATCACTTGCAGAGCTACGCGGGAACGATCATCGCCGTCACTCACGATCGCTACTTCCTCGACAACGTCGCCGGCTGGATCCTCGAGCTCGATCGCGGCCACGGCATTCCGTGGAAGGGAAACTACACCTCCTGGCTCGAACAAAAACAGGAACGCCTCCGCCGCGAAGAAAAGTCTGAATCGGAGCGCCAGAAAACGCTGCAACGCGAGCTCGAGTGGATTCGCATGTCGCCCAAAGCGCGTCACGCAAAAGGCAAAGCCAGAATCAACTCGTACGAAGATCTGCTCAAGCAGGAATCAGATAAGCGGCGCGAAGATCTCGAAATTCACATTCCGCCTGGACCACGTCTCGGCAATCTCGTTATCGAAGCAACCGACGTGAGCAAGGGTTATGGCGCGAAACTACTGGTCGAAAACATGACGTTCTCACTTCCTCCGGGCGGCATCGTCGGCGTGATTGGTCCAAACGGCGCCGGCAAGACGACGCTGTTTCGCATGATCACAGGACAGGAAGAACCTGACGCCGGAACGATTCGAAAAGGCGAAACGGTCGTGCTTGCGTACGTCGATCAGAGCCGCACGCTCGATCCGCAGAAGTCGATCTGGGAGGAGATCTCCGGCGGTGAAGACGCATTGAAGCTCGGCAATCGTGAAGTGAATTCCCGCGCTTACGTCGCGCGATTCAATTTCTCCGGTTCGGACCAACAGAAGAAAGTCGGGATGCTCTCGGGCGGTGAACGCAATCGCGTCCACCTGGCGAAGATGCTCAAGGAAGGCGCAAACGTTCTGCTGCTCGACGAACCGACTAACGATCTCGACGTGAACACGTTGCGCGCGCTTGAAGAAGCGTTGGAAAACTTCGCCGGATGTGCGGTAGTGATCTCGCATGACCGGTGGTTTCTCGATCGCATCGCCACGCACATTCTCGCCTTCGAAGGCGACAGCAAGGTCGTCTGGTTTGAAGGCAACTATTCGGATTACGAGGCAGACCGGAAAGCGCGCCTCGGAGCGGCAG
Source organism: Pyrinomonadaceae bacterium (assembly GCA_035649995.1). Lineage (GTDB taxonomy): Bacteria > Acidobacteriota > Blastocatellia > Pyrinomonadales > Pyrinomonadaceae > PSRF01. The sequence goes on from DASRIM010000444.1 coordinate 5,246, forward strand.
CAGAAACACCGCACCGCATCAAGTACCGCCAGTTGACGCGATAACGCCCATATCAAACGATAAACCCAAATTTAATCTCTTCAGTGAATCTAATCGAGGATTGCTGCTGGACCTCGTCGTCTTTGTCGCAAACCTCTTCCTGATGCGGTGGCTGACAGGGCTCTTCATCGAGCTGTTCAGCCACGTCTCCGCCGAAGAACCGCTCGCGAAGTTTGCACTCTCAATCACTGCCGCCGGCATGTGGATCCTGCCCGCTGCGGGCGCCGTCCTGAAGCGCTGGCACTTTCATCAACGACTCAAACAGCGCGCGCAAATCTTCGACACCGAAGAAAACAAGTTTACCGGTTGCTTATTCAATCCCATCTTCTACTTCTGCCTGAACCTCGTGCTTGTCTCGGCAATTCTGACGGGACTCGGCGACTTACTCTTCGGCAGGGCACTCCTGGATAACGGAGCCATCTTCGTCCCGCTAATCTTCGCGGGACTGTTCCTGACGATCCTGCAAACGTATCTGATTTATCGCTACTTCTCTCCACCGAAGAAACCGCCGAAACACGACTTCCTGCGACGCCCCGAAAGCGAACTACTCGCCGACGTCTGCATCTTCGTAAACATGATCCTGTTTCAGATCGCCTGGAACTTCCTGACGTTCATGCAACTTGGACCACCGTCCGGCGTCGCTGAATTTCTCGGCCGAATTTTCTTCTTGAGTTTCGTGGCGCTACTGGTCTATTTCCCACCGCGCATGTTGTACCTCGCGGAAGATCTGCACCGTCGCAGCACGTGGCTGACGATGCTGCTCGCAAACTCGCCGGTCATCGCAAGAGTCGTCCTTGGTCTATAAAGCGCGTGTACCCGCAGACCGAAATCTGCGGGTACACACTGGTTGAAAAAGCAAACGCCGGCTATTGCGCGCGCACGAGGAACACGTCCCACGCCCAGCGTCCAACGTCTGAATGCAGGCTGCCTTTTACCTTTGCCCGGTAACGGAAGCTGTTGCCGAACGCATCGGTCTTCTTCGCCTCCTTGAAGTCGAGCTCGAGGACCTGCACCT
>DASRIM010000445.1:0-10547 GCA_035649995.1 Pyrinomonadaceae bacterium
CACTTACTCCGCTGAGTTCGGAAACTCATCGGGCGGCGTCATTAACTTCACGCAAAAGAGTGGCGGGAACGACTACCACGGCGAGGTCTATGACCTCATCCGCAATGAGAAACTGAATGCAAATACATTTCGCAGTAACGCCTTCGACATCCCACGCGCGCGCGACAATCAGAACGACTTCGGATTCAACATCGGCGGTCCGATAACAGTGCCGCACTTCGGCGAAGGCGGACCGATGATCCACACGTTCCGCAATCGCGCGTTCTTCTTCTTCAACTACGAAGGCTACCGGTTCACTGAAGGCTCTAACAACATCATCACTGTTCCCACGTTGAGGATGCGGCAGGGCGACTTTTCCGAACTGCTGACCGATCCTTACGTCCTGAACTTCTTCGGACACGGGATACAGATCTACGATCCACGGCAACCTGCTGGAACTCGCACGGCCATTCCGGGTAATCGCCTGGACTTGTACCTTGGCGGTGCTCGAATCGATCCGGCCGGCGCGGCGTCGCTTCAGTTTTTCCCGACGCCTAATCGAACCGGTCCGCTTGGTTCCAGCGTGTTCGGGAATTACTTATCCATCGGACTCCGGCCCACGAACATGAATCAGTACACGACGAAGCTCGATTTCGTCATGTCTGACAAACACCGTATTTCAGGCAGCTTTTCACATCGCAAAAACGACCGCATCGCAGGTGATCCAGTTCCCCGCTTCCCTCTACCGTTCACGTCGCAGGGAGCTTTCAATCAAAACTTCAAATCAATCATCGTTCGCGTTCAGGATGACTACACCTTTGGCCCGACGCTTTTGAACCACTTCAACGTAGGTTTTACGCGTTACGACGTCGCGAATCGCAATACCACCGATCCGTTCAATACATCCTCTCTCGGTTTTCCCGTTAATGCGACGCAGAACAGCGCGTTTCCGCGCCTCGGTTTTCCCGGCTACGGCGACCCGACAACTTCCTCGGATCCGCGCGCCTATCAAGACATCGGTTCAAGTTTCTTTACCGATCACATTTTCGATACAGCCTGGCACGTCTCCGACTCCGTGACGTGGGTCCGCGGCAACCACTCGTTCAAGTTCGGTGCAGAAGTCCGTACATCACAGTTCAATTTCCGGCAGAGGATCGATCCCGGCGGGTCGTTCAACTTCCGTCACGATCAAACTGCCGCCGACTTCGATCCGGATGGCGGGTGGCCCATCGCCAGTCTCATAACCGGCGCGACTGAGTTCTCGTTCAATTCAAACAACTCGATCGATCCGCAGTTTAGACAACTGACGCACGGGTATTTCGCGCAAGACGATTGGAAAGTGACTCCGCGTCTGACTCTGAACCTGGGGATTCGGTACGACGTGCCGGGTCAACGATACGAAGCGCGCAATAAATATCGCGGGTTCGACCCGAATGCTATTAACCCCGAGGTAGGACGACCCGGCGCAATTGCAGGAGCCGAGGGACAAGGTGGTGTGCAGGCTGAGAAGCGTTCACTCGTAGATAACGACTATTCAAACATTGGCCCAAGAATCGGCGCCGCGTATTCCTGGAACGATCGGACTGTCATACGCGGTGGTATCGGTCTCTACTATTCGCCGATCATTTACGGATTCGAAGGTCAAAATGAACTGAATACCGGACTGCTTGGTTACAACACAGGCTCCGGACCACGCACGCCCAACGGTCGTAACGCCGTGTTCTTCTTATCGACCTATCCATCGATTCCGCCGGTCGATCCGGAAAGTCAGTTTATCGGGGCGGACGTACAGTTCTTCGATCCGGATTTCAAGACGGGACGCACGCTACAGTACAGCCTCGATATACAACGTGAACTGCCTTTTAACTTCGTCGCCTCGGTCGGGTACATCGGCCATCACGCCACCCGGTTGCGATCTAATTTCAACCGGCTGAATGGACTGCCGCTCAACGCGCTGCGGCTCGGTTTTCCGATCCTCAACATGTCTCTTGCGTCTGCTCTTGCGGACCCGACGATCGTGTCGTATGCGCAGAGTGTCGGAGCGCCTTTGCCTGCGTCGACGAACGCGGTCTTTCCGGGGTTCAACGGCAACGTTGCTCAAGCACTGAAACCGTTCCCGCAATACAACCGGATCAACAATATTCTCGAGAGCCAGGGGACAAGCGACTACAACGCACTCCAGGCAAAACTCGAACGACGCTTTTCGCGTGGCATTCAAGCCGGTGCGTCGTACACGTTTTCAAAACTCATCTCTGACGCGTCTGAAGATTTATTCGGCGGGTCGCCGCTCGGCGGAGTTTTGCAAAACCCGTTCGATCGCGAGTCGTTTCGGTCCATCTCTCCAAACAACGCGCCACACGTGTTCGTGGTCAATTACCTGATCGAGTTGCCGTTCGGTAAAAACAAGCGGTATCTAAACACCGGCGGAGCCGTGGATAAACTCGTAGGCGGGTGGCAGTTCAACGGGATCCATCGATATCAGTCCGGCGTGCCGCTGAGTTTCTTCACGTCAGATCCGCTCTTTACTGACTTCCTGCAAATGACCGGCTATCTCGGGAACCTGCGGCTGAATCCGACGGGCCAGGCTTTCGAGGCGAATGGACCGTTCGTTGACAATCGCTTCGGCCGCCAATCGATCAACCCCGCGGCGTTTACGCCTCCGCCGCAGTTTGGATCAGGATTCAACAACAATCCGAGCGGCGCGGTCATCGGCTCTGCGGCTTACGCCGCGTATTATGCCGATCCTTTGCGGTTCTTCGGCTCGCTTGCTCCGGCGCTGAGTAACGTACGCTCGTCGCCTTTCTACAGCGAAGACATAAGCCTGCTCAAGAAGACTTCGATAACGGAGACAGTGGCGTTTGAGTTGGGCGCGGAAGCGTTCAACGTCTTCAATCGCACGTACTACTTCTTCCCGACGACGGACCTGCGGGACGCTGGAAACTTCGGGTTCCAGAGCGTGGGAGCAAACAATCCGCGGAGGGTACAGATACGTTTGAGACTGCTTTTCTGAAGTGACTTACGGACGGATTACACACATCATTCTAGTGGTTGTGCTGGCCTGCACGACTGCGGACGCCTTCATTCAACAGCGTGTCGAGCAGAAAGTAGAGGCGCTCACGCGCCAGGGAATGATCGCGGCCGATGCGAATGACTTGAAAAAAGCTGAGCGACACTTCGCTGCGGCCGCTGCCCTCGCTCCGTCTGACCCGTCAACGCGAAATAACTATGGCGCAATTCTGATGCGCCTGGGCCGGACGGCAGAAGCGCGTACGCAGTTCGAAGCGTCGCTCAAATTGAATCCGGACCAACCGAGCGCGTTAACAAATCTCGGACAGTTATATTTCGAGCGCGGTCAGCCGGATGATCTCCGGATGGCTCTCACTCTTTTTCAGCGTGCTACAAAGATCACCGCAGACGCTCAAGTTTCTCACGCGCTTGTTACCACTTACCTGAAACTCGCTCAGGTCTTAATGAAGGAAGATATTCGCGCTGCTGGACGAACTCTCGAGAGCGCAGTCGCAAACGGATTAGAGGACGCACGCATTTACGCGGCCCTCGCGGACGTCTATCAAGCCGACGGCCGGTTCGAGAATGCCATTCCGGCAATGCGGCTCGCCATACAACGCGATCCGCAGAATGAGATCTATCACTTTCGTTACGGTCTTCTGCTCATCGACTCGTCGGCACCCGCCGCGGGTATTCTTCGCTTGCAGGAAGCGCTCAAGCAACTTCCGAATTCGGCGCGTCTGTGGTTAGCGCTGGGAATCGCACAGCTTACGCACGGGCAGAACGTCGAGGCGGAGAGCTCTTTCAAGCGATCACTCGCGCTCGACCCCAAACTCGTGCCCGCGCTGGCGTATCTCGGCGTGACTTACTCCGAACGAGGTCAGCACGAGAAGGCGATCAACTTCTATGAACAGGCTATCACTTTAAACCCGCGACTCGCCTCACTCTATTACCTCGTCGCTGATACGATGCTGAAGACTTCAGCCGCCGACACAACTCGCGCCGAAAAGTATCTGAAACGCGCTACCGAGCTCGACCCGACTCTCGCTGCCGCTTATCTGGCGTGGGGCAAGTTTCACGTGAGGGCAAGCCGTTATAGTGAAGCCGCCCCGCTGTTCGAACGCGCGGTGTCGTTACAACCTGAGTTACTCGAAGCTCACTATCAACTCAGCCAGGTGTTCATGAAACTGAAGCGACGCGACGAGGCGAATCGAGAGCTCGCAATCTTCAAGGAATTGAGCGCCCAACAAAAAACCCGCAACGAACCCCGTGAGATCGCCCGCCGCCTCGCAAACGTAAGATTCTGACACGCCGCCAACACACCGACCTGCGTAAAAACCAGAAAAAGTCTTGATCTGCGTCGACTTCAGGTATATATATGGCGCGACCATATATGGAGACGGCTTATGCTTGATAAAGATTTAAAAAGAGGCAGCACTGAAATGCTGATCATGGCGATGGTTGAGGAACGGCCGCGTCACGGCTACGAGATTGGAAAGCTGATCGAGCAGCGCTCCGGTGGTGTGCTGCAATTTCATATCGCTTCCCTCTATCCGCTGCTTTATCGGCTCGAGAAGCGCGGCTTGATCAAGGGCCAATGGGTGGAAAAACCGGGAGAACGCCGGCGCCGCTTCTACAAGTTGACGTCGGCGGGCCGGAAGATCCTGGCGGAGCAGCGCCGCACGTGGAAAGACTTTTTCGCTGCACTCGATCGTGTGGCCGGTATCAATCCTGTGTGAGGTGAAGCAATCATGCCTGACTGGAAGAACGAGATCAGAGAACATCTTGCGGGTTTGCGGTTGGCGCCGGCTCGCGAGGTCGAGATCGTCGAGGAGCTGGCCCAGTGTCTCGAGGATTGCTACCAGGAACTGCTGGCCAATGGGCACACAGAAGTAGACGCCAGGCGCAAGACGTTAGAGGAGTTGAAAGAAAGCGACCTGTTAACCCGAGAACTGAATAAGATCGAACGTCAGGTCAAACACGAACCCGTCGCCCTGGGAGCGAGAAGGATCAACCTTTTCTCGGATCTGTTTCGAGACTTGCGCTTTGGCGTGCGAATGCTCGCGAAGAGCAAAGGGTTCACGATCATAGCGGTGCTTTCACTGGCCCTCGGTATCGGTGCGAACACGGCACTATTCAGCGTGGTGGATGCTGTGCTGTTCAAAACCTTGCCGGTGCCCGAGCCGGAACGACTGGTGCTGTTTGAATGGGAAGCGGGACGTCAGTTCAGGACGAGCGGAATGAGCGGCACGTCGTCTGTTCCCCAGGCGCCTGGCAGACGCGCTCTCTCGCTATTTCGGCACGACGTCTTTGAAAAGATGCGTCAGGCGCAGACCCAGGCGATGGATAGTCCACTCAGCGATCTCTTTGCTTTCGCTCCGATACGTGAAATGAATGCCGTCATCGGCGATCACGCGGAGATCGTCGATGGGCAAGCCGTGTCCGGCGGCTATTACGCCGGGCTTAGAATTCAGCCAAACATTGGACGCGCCATCAATTACGAAGACGATAAGCCGGGCGCACCACCCGTCGTTGTGCTCAGCCACGAGTTTTGGCAGGAACGCTTCGGCGCCAACCCCGCGATCGTCGGTCAGACGCTCACACTCAACAAACAAGCATTCACCATCATCGGCGTGACGCCTGCCGGGTTCACCGGCACGTTGCAAGTCGATTATCACCCGGCCTTCACCATTCCGTTTGCCGGTGAGCCATTGTTGCGAGGTGAACGCAGCAACTTAGGCACGAAGGAGAGCGGCGGCGTCTGGTGGATCAACCTGATGGGACGACTCAAACCGTCAGCAACACTCGAACAGGCACGCGATAGCTTGAACGGAACTTTTCAGGCGGCCGCGCTGGAAGTCATGCCTCCTCCACGCAAAGCGAACCAACCGGCGCAACTCGAACCGAAGGATTATCCGCGTCTGATTGCAGAATCCGGCAGTCGTGGAATGTTGGACCAGCGGCGCGAATATTCCGGCGCCATCTATGGACTATTCATCGTCGTCGCCCTCGTGCTGCTGATTGCGTGCGCGAACGTAGCGAACCTGTTGCTCGCGCGAGCGGCGCTACGCGGTTCAGAGATCAATGTGCGGCTCGCGGTTGGCGCCGGGCGTTGGCGACTCGTACGGCAACTCCTTACGGAAAGTGTGTTGCTCGCCGCGTTGGGAGGCGTAGTCGGTGTGGTCTTCGCTCTTTGGAGCAGGAGCGTGCTCGTGGCTCTGAGCGACAAGCACAGCGGAATCTTTCCGAATGGAGTTGAGCTCAGTCTGAATTGGCGTGTGCTGGTGTTCACGTTGGCAGTCTCGCTGCTGACCGGCGTGTTGTTCGGCCTCGCGCCGGCATGGCATGCGACGAGAATGGATCTTGCGACGTCGCTGAAGCAGAGCCGGCGCATGACGAGCGGCATGTTACGGTTGAGTAAAGGATTGATCGTCGCACAGGTCGCGCTGTCGCTGTTGTTATTGGTCGGCGCAGGTTTGTTCATTCGCACACTCTACAATTTGCAACACGTAAACCTCGGATTCAATCCCGATAACCTCCTGCTCTTCAGGCTGGAACCGCAACAGGCCGGATACAAAGAGGAAGCATTGGTGCCGTTCTATCAGCAACTCTTTGCGCGGCTGGATAACCTGCCCGGAGTGCGCATGGCGACGTTCGGCAAGATCGCGCTCATCGCGGATGATAATTGGTACTTTGGCATTTTGCTGCCGGGCGAGACGGAGATGACTGCGGAGGGACACACCACGAACCGGCAGGCGGTGCGTGAAAATTATTTTGCGACGATGGAGATCCCGATGCTAAGCGGACGCGGCTTCACGGCGAAAGATGATCAGCATGCACCCAAAGTCGGCATCGTCAGTCAAGCCTTCGCGCGGCAGTTCTTTCCGAACGAGGACGTGCTCGGCAAACGTATCACCATCATCGCCGGCAAGCGTGAAGTCGAGATCATCGGCGTGGTGGCGGATACCAAGTACAGAAGCCAGCGCGAAGAGCTCATGCCGCTGCTTTACACGCCGTGGCAGCAGGAAGTGGAGGACATCGGCGGGATGTATTTCACACTGCGCACAGACGGCGAACCGACTGCGCTCGCCGCCTCAGTGCGTCAGGTCGTGAACGAGCTGGACAACAGTCTCCCGGTCACGGAAATCAGCACGCAAACAGCACGCGCGCAGACGACGTTGGGCCAGGAACGGTTAACGACGCGGCTCCTGACTTTCTTCGGCGCGCTGGCGCTCTTGCTCGCGGCGATCGGGCTCTCCGGTGTGTTGGCCTATTCGGTGGCCCAACGCACTAACGAGATGGGCATTCGTATGGCGCTGGGTGCGCAGGCGGCCAACGTATTGCGGCTGGTTGTGTGGCAAGGAATGAGACTGGTGCTGCTCGGACTCGCAGTGGGTGCCGTAAGTGGGTATGGATTGAAACGTCTGCTGGCGAGTCAGTATTTCGGAGAAGACGCGTGGCAGCGACAGATCGCCGAGCAGCTTTATGGTGTTAGCGGGACCGATCCATTGACCTTCGTCGTGATCGCGAGCCTGCTGATCCTCGTAGCGTTGATCGCGTGCTGGCTTCCCGCACGCAGGGCCGCACAGGTCGATCCGCTGAAGGCATTGCGCTACGAATAAATCTTCACACGGTTCTATGGTGTAATTCGAATCGTTCCCACATTGCTCGATTGCCCATGGGCCTTGATGGTCACGTTGCAAGTGCCCGGCGCAAGCGTGTCGGGTAGTCTGAATATGATCTGCGTGAACTCAACGTTGGTCGGTACTGCGCGGACGTCCGATGCGGGCACGTCGAACGTTTGGTTATTACCATCGACGAGATTCACGACGACGTCAGACGCAGTTTCACCCTGATTCAATCGCAGGTTCTGAGCGAAGATCATCACGAGCGTATTCTGACCGGCCGGGAAGTTAAACCAGCCCGCGCTACGCTTTACCTTGAACTGATCTCTTGTAAACAAGAACGAATCGATAGCTGCCGCCTGCTGCGGAGCAGGGCCTGAGTCTTCAAGCAGAAGCAGCGTGTCGTCGTCGAGGATCGTGCCCTGGCCTTCACCATCCGCGACAGTCGTAGCAAAAGCTTCAGTGATATTCACAAGGAAGGTTTCATTCGGCTCCAGACTGGTGTCGCCGAGTATAGTCACATCAAAGGTGCGAGTTACTGTCCCGGGCTGAAAGATGACGACTAAGTTAAGGGAGTTGTAATCAGTCGCGGCAGTTGCCGTTCCCGCTGTTGTAACTACTCTGACGGCGATCGCCTCAACACTTGGACCAGAAAGAGTCAACGTAAACGTCGCCGCTTTCGTGCCGGAATTACCTTCGGTAACGCTGACGTCATTGATACTGATACTGGGCCCGTCGTCATCGACGATGACTCCGTTCCCTCGGCCCGTACCCACGGTTGCGTTCTGGACGTTCGAGATGTCCAGGAAGTACGTCTCCTGCTGCTCGTCCACAGTATCGCCGATAATTTGGACCACAACTGATTTCTCGACTTCGCCGGGCGCGAACGATAGCGCACCGGAAGTGGCAACGTAGTCGGAGCCGGCGGTCGCGGTGCCGTTTGTGGTGGCGAAGGAACACGAAACTGTCTGGGACGTAGCCGCCGAGAGCGCGACGACGATCGTCGCCTGCGTCGTACCGGAATTTCCTTCTGTAACGACGGCATCGCGCACGGAAATCGACGGCGTCTGCGCGGAGACGTCAACACTTGCCGCTAACAGCAGCAGCGTGGAGACCAATACCAGACTAATTCGCAGAGGAAGCGGAACAGACGAGTAAGTATGTGTTGTCATAAACAAAATGAGGAAACTATCTTTGTTGATAAAGCGAGCGCCTCACACTCTGACGCAATCCCTTACAAATAGCAACTGCAAAAAATACCTCGATAGCGCTTATTCTGAGAGCTACATATGTTAAAAACGCCCAATAAAGCGGCGATTCCAGAGAATTTTAGGTCGCGCGCACACTACGACGCCGCCGATGCGCGGGCGTCAGCTCTTCTAATTAGGAATACCCTTACCGGTCGGGTTGTTTACTGGTTGTCGACTCGTCCCTCGATTACAGCCTGTATGCCTGACGATACGCTGGAAAAGAAATCGAAGCCCGTAATCGCCTCGACCTGATCCACGCTCACTCGGTACGCTCGCCAATCGCTGCCGATCGTCCCTGAGTTAGGCATTACGACCGCAATCGTTCTCGTCGACGTAGTTACTCGCGACACGTCGTTACTTCCGACAGGCAAAACGATGATCACCTTCCACGTTTGCGCCGGCACTGCCACATGACCGTTCGCAATGAAAAACTGCAAACCATGACCACCGGAAATGATGTAAAGCTCGTTGCCTTGTGAGACGAGCGTTCGGCTGTAGCTTTCCAGGTTGGCCCACACTCCCTGATTGTTTGCTGGAAGCTGCGGAATCATGTTGGTCATCAGGAAGGTCGCAGAGTTCGCAGCGATCGTGACCGTGCGATCTGCTGAAGGGCACATGTGCCCGCGATCAAAGCCTGAGCCGGAATAATCGGTTGCCTGCACTCGATACCAACCCGTTGGCAGAGTCGTATCCGCGCGAAAATCGTCCTGCCGCGGCGCACTTCCCAGCCACGAAGTATCGAGGTGCCAGCTCACCCAGTTTGGCCCGCCGTTATCACGACTGTACGACATCGAGTACTGCGGCTTCTCCATCAGGTAATTGTTCGGCTGCGTCACGTTGGTCACTGCGTTGCTCGGGTTTCCCATCGTGAGATGTTCGCTGGGAGTTGGTGTAGGAGTCGGCGTCGGAGACGAGAAATCGCCGATCTGGACATTATCGATATTGATGCGATTTGCGCCGCCGGATACTTTTCTGATCTCAAAGCGAATTGCGACGCCGTTGTTGACGGTGAAGGTTGCTGTCTGAAGCGTCGTCGAACTGGTAGTAACGGTTGAACCGACTTGACTCCAGGTGCTTCCATTGTTTGTAGACGACCACAGTTGCCATGTGCTTGGACCATCGGTGCCGAACACTGCGTGTTGAATAGAAACAGTGCCCGCGCCGGTCTTGTTGAAGTTCATATGGATCAGACCGGTGTTGCGAATGCGCGCGGACCATGCACCCGTCTTTCTGTCAGTGGAGAGATTGCCGGTCAGCGCATCGTTCATGAACCACGATCCGGTGCCGAGCGTTACGTTAGCCGCGGCGTAAGAAGTCTTGCCGCCTGCTTCGAAGCCTTCGCTAAGCGGCGTCATGGTTGCGGTTGTCAGTGAAATCGTCAGCACGATCAGCGCGGCAGAAAATGCAAGCAGCATTTTCGGAACAATTCCGAACCTCGATTTTTTCATTCCATTAGCCCTTTCCTCTATGGTTGGTCCACCAGCAGTCACACACGCGAGGTGTATGTCCGCCGGCGACGGCGGTTGATAACGGGGTACGCAGATCGATCCGAACTGCATACGTTTCTGGTTCTGGACCGGGAGTTCCCAGCGGCCGTGTGTGCCGATGGGCGAGAGGGCGAGGAGTTAACGATCGCGTTCTGGTGTATTCAACTGCATTTTTCCTTCAAATGGCTAGATCTTAGTGC
>DASRIM010000446.1:0-7248 GCA_035649995.1 Pyrinomonadaceae bacterium
CGAGTTACCGGAGCATACGGCAAGGGCAGCAACTTGATGTGAGCGCTTGCTGCTTCCGAAACGGCTTCGGGACTGGCGTCAGTGACGACACAAACAATTTGGGCATTCTGGTAATAGGCGACGCCAAACGCCGTTAAGAAGTCAGCATTAAAGCTGTTGATGCCACCGTGTTTGCTCCCCCACTGGGTTGCGAATACAACGAGAGTATACATTTGCGTTTTCCGTTGGTGAGATGACGTGCTTCGGCCAGAGGCCTGCGAGACAACGGATTATATAACACAGTAGACGTCGGCACTCATCGAACTAAGGCCACGATTAACCAGTGAGTGCTGTGCCGCAGCGATTGCAGAAACGCGCGGAGATGTCTTTTTGATTGGCGCCGCATGAGGGGCAGGTGCGGCCGATTTTCAGATTGGCGCCGCACGAAGAGCAGAAGTCGGAGCCGGCGACATTGGCTGCGCCGCAGGTGCCGCAGCGTCCGGGCAACGGCGGTACGTAGCCGCCTGCTTTGCGCGCGATGTGATCTTCGATTATCTTCCACGCGTCTTCCGTAAGTCTGTATTGCCAGTACGCACCAAGGGCGGCAAGCGCCAGCAGCGGCGCGAACACGATCGCGCCGACGGCGGCCACCGCTGCCTTGTCGAACCACTTCTGCATCCCGATTTCAACGCGTGTGCCGCCTGGTTCCGGTGTGATCTTGATCGTCAACGCGGAGGAAAGACCCGTCAGGTCGCGCAACGTGTTCGACTTTCGCGCCTGCACGACGCTGGTAGTTGAAACCTGAAATGTTTGCACTTCATACTCGCTGTCAAACAGGTTTCGCAGTTCCATGCTTATCTGGGCAACATCGGCTTCTACGTTCGGATAGTATCTACTGTCCATTTAGCGGCGGCTTCCTTTCGATGCGATCTCGCGCATTGGTAAAACGATACTAATATGAAACTTGTTCTAACACTATTTCTCTCTCTGTGTTTAGCGGTCAGCTTCCTGCTGGCGTTACCTGTCGCGCTCTCGCAAAACGGCACGCGCATCATAGACGGCTTTTCGGCCCAACGCACCGGCGCGCAATCAACTTTGGAACAGCGTTTCCGCGCCGTGCCGAAGGCCGCCTCCGCACGCGAGCACCTGCGCATACTGACGCGCGAACCGCACATCGCGGGCACGAAAGAAGACTACGCCACCGCCATCTACGTGCGCGATCAACTGCGCAGCTACGGCATCGCCGCCGAGTTGAAGGAGTACGACGTCTGGCTCAACTATCCCAATTCGGCGAGCATCGTCGAGTTGATCACCACGCGGCGTCATCAGCGTCTGAACATTCATGAACCGGTCGTGACCGCAGATCCGACGTCATCGCATCCGAACATCACGCCGCTCTTCAACGGCTACAGCGCCAGCGGCGACGTGACCGCGCCGGTCGTCTACGCGAATTACGGTCTGCCCAACGATTACGACGAACTGAAGAAAGCCGGCGTCGACGTCAAAGGCAAGATCGTGATCGTGCGTTACGGAAACTCGTTTCGCGGCGTGAAAGCGAAAGTCGCGGAAGATCGCGGCGCCATAGGCTGCATCATCTATTCCGATCCGGCTGATGACGGTTACATGCAGGGCGACATTTTTCCGAAAGGCCCGTGGCGTCCGGGTGCGTCGGGGCAACGAGGTTCGGTGCAATACCTGTTTGATTATCCTGGCGATCCGTTGACGCCGGGACGTCCCGCGATTCCCGGCGTCGATCGTTTGAAACCGGAAGAAGCGACGGACCTGACGCGCATTCCCGTGCAGCCCATCTCCTACGATGCGGCGAAAGCGATCATGAGCGCGCTCGCTGGACCAGTCAGGCCGCGTGGTTTTCAGGGCGGATTGCCGTTCGCGTATCACCTCGGCGGCACGAACAACGTGAAACTCCGTCTGAAGACGGACATGGACTACAAGACGCGGAAGATCTGGAACGTCATCGGCCGCATCGACGGAAACGAGGAGAAGGATCGCTGGGTGATTCTCGGCAACCATCGCGACGCGTGGGTGTTCGGCGCGGTCGATCCAAACAGCGGCACGTCCGCGATGCTCGAAGTCGGCCGCGGGTTCGGCGAGTTGCTGAAACAGGGTTGGAAACCACGACGCACGATCATCTTCGGCAGTTGGGACGCGGAGGAGTACGGCTTGATTGGTTCGACTGAGTGGGCCGAAGAGTTGGCGCCGGAGTTGAGGGAGAAGGCAGTCGCGTATTTGAATCTCGACGCGGCCGTGTCTGGGCCACACTTCGGCGCGTCGTCGGTGCCGTCGCTGTGGAAAGTCATGCGAGCGGTGACGAAAGACGTGAACGATCCGAAGACGGGAAAGAGCGTCTATCAACAATGGCAGGATCGCTCGCGCGAGGGCCGCGCTGAAGGTGATCAGAGCACGGCTGAGGCGCGCATCGGAGCGCTGGGTTCGGGTTCAGACTACACGCCGTTTCTGCAACACCTCGGCATTCCCTCGACCGATATGGGATTCGGCGGCGACTACGGCGTCTATCATTCATCGTACGACTCGTTTTACTGGATGGATAAGTTTGGAGATCCGGGATTTCTCTATCACGTTGCGGCAGCGCAGGTGTGGGGTACGCTCGCGCTGCGGCTGGCTGAGGCTGACGCCTTGCAGTTCGATTACACCGACTACGCCAAACAGATTCGCGACTATTTCGCCGAGACTGCTTTCCTCGCGCGTCGGCGAAATCTGTCGAGCGCCTTCGACGAGAAGTCGATGAACGACGCGGTCGAGGAGTTTGCGAAAGAAGCGGAGCGCGTGAATAAGCTGCGACAGGACGCTGTGCGTGATTCGGATCGCGCGCAGCTTTCACGGATCAACGACGCGTTGATTCAGACGGAGCGACAGTTGATCGATCCGAAAGGTCTGCGCGGCCGCGCGTGGTACAAGCACCAGATCTACGCGCCGGGTTTTTACACGGGATACGCCGCGCAGCCGCTGACCGACTTTCGCCAGGCGCTCGACGATCGCAACGCAGTAAACGCGAAAGAATCGCTGGAAAAAATCGTGCAGGCGATCAAACGGGCAACGAGCACTTTGCGACAGGCTCGTTAGAACGCGGATTTATTTGTTGTTCTTCTTCGCCTTCTTCTCGACTTCCGGCGGGAGCTTGCTCGCGGCTGCGAGAATGGATTGAGCGTCCTCGTTCAGCAATTCGAAGCTCGCGATGTCGGCCTCGCTTTTTGCTTCATTGCGGAGAGGTTTGAGTTGCTCCATGACGGACGTCACGGACTGCGCCAGCTTTCGCAGCGACTTCGGGATCAACGGATTGCGCTCGTCGCGGGAGCTGACGTCGTCGATGTTGGTGATGGCTTCGTCGTAGATCCGGGCGATGTCGCCGACAAGCTCGAAACGCGATCCAGTCGGCAGTTCACCCCACCGCTCGGCGTCCTTCTTTAACTGCTTCGCGTTACTCGCTGCGGTCCCGTTAACCACCATTACACGACGCTCGGCGGCTTTGATGAAGACGTCGATTCGCTTGTCAAGGATCTGCGCTTCCTTTACGAGGTCGACTTCCTGTGGCGTCAGGTGGTCGCGTTTTTGAAAAGAAGCCTGAATGGGAAGAATCAAAAACAGGAGGAGCGAAAGACAAATCAGGGTGCGGCTCGTCATGGCTGATCACTCTTAGGAGTTGGAGTTGGAGTTTCTTTGGGTTTCTCGTTGCTCTTGTTGTCGGCCGGCTTCTCGCGCTCGCGCACGACCGTGTGGCCGTAGAATGAATTGAGTGCTTCCGTACGGCTCGCTCGGGCAAACTCTTCCACTTTCTTGATCCAGACCGCGTATTCGAGCGGTGTCGTGCGTCGCATCGTCGTCAAACGCGGACCGTCGGCGCGGAGCGCGAGCTCTAGTCGTTTATATAGATCGCGCGTCTTGTTGCTGTCGCGCTTCATCGAGTTCAGAAACTCGAGTGCGTCTTCGATCAATGCGTGGTAGCTGCCTACTTCGGTGGATGCCTCGTCGTAGTTTCCCTGGGCGGTGTGCTGCTCGGCGCGCGTCAGGCGCGCTCCCGCGATTTGGATCGTGAGACGGAGGCGCTGCTTCGAGTCGCCGGCTTGATCGATCTGTGCGCGCTCTTCCTTCGTGATGATTCTGATCGGCGGCGGCGCGGTCAATGGTGTGGGAGACGGCTGCGCGGCCGGCGTATCCTGGCCGCGCGCGGTCACTAAGCCCGCACTCATGACGAACACGAATATCACGAATAATTTCACTACCATGCAGATCGTCAGGGCTTTTTCTTCACGCCCTCGCCTAACTGAATCTGGCGCCGCAGCGACGGCAGCCGCAGTTTAACTTTATCTATCTCGAGCTGATTCGTGGCCGCGTCGGCCGTCGCCAGGAACTTCTCGTAGGATGCCAGTGCTTCCGGATATTCTCCAAGATAATCGTGCGACGTGGCAATGAAATAATGCACGACTGACACGTCGGGTTTCGCCGATAAGATCCACTTATACTCCGGTATCGCTTCGCTATAACGCTTCGATTCGTACAACGCGGTCGCGAGGTTCGCGTGCGCGGCGTAGTTTTGCGGATCGAGCCGCACGACTTGCTGAAGAATCCGTGCTGCGTCGCCGAAACGTCGCGCCTGGACCAGCGCCGCCGCGTACCCGATCGCATATTCGGCCGCGTCGGGTTGAATCTCGGATGCGCGGCGGTAGTACTCGAGCGATTTGGCGGGATCGTCCGTGCGATACGACGCACCGAGACGTCCCAACAGCATCGCGCTGCGCGGGTTTTTCTCGAGCAGCTTTTCCAGCGCTTTGCGGGCGACGGCGGGATCGCTGCTGTTTGCGGCTTCGATCTCTTCCGGTGTTCCGACAACTCCGCCTTTTACGTCACCGCCCGGCGGTTGCACGTCCAGTCCCGCCGACTTTGCGACTTCCATCGCTTCTTCTGATTTGCCTGCTTGTTGAAGGACGTACGCGAGGCGCGACATGATCGTCTTCTCGCCCGGCTTTGCTTTAGCTGCCGCACGGAGATCGGCGACGGCGGAATCGAAGTTCTTATCGTCGGTGTAAAGATCGGCGCGTTCTAAGAGTGCAGCGACGTTTGCCGGCTCGTCGCCGAGGACGCGGTCCAATGTCGTTTTTGCGGCGGCCTTGTCTCCGTTAGCTCGCTGCGCGCTTGCGAGGACGATCCACGCGGATGATGGGGCTTCAGGAATCGCGGTGGCGCGCGTGGCGAGAGTCAACGCATCTTTTGCATCGCCGGCTCGCAGACGCAGCTCGGACAACAGTCTCAAGGCGACGCTTTCCTGCGGATCGATCTTGAGCGCCTGGCGGAACGATTGCTCGGCCTCCGCGTCGCGCTTGCTGCGCATGAGCAGGGCGCCGAGCGCCGAATGCGGCAACGCCCAGTTCTTCTTCTGAGTGATCGCCAGTTTGAAGGCAGCTTCCGCTTCCGCGAGCTTACCCAGGGAGGCGAGCGCGTTTCCCATTTGAAACTGCGCTTCGGGAAACTCAGGACGCACCTTGATCGCTTGTTCGTAGAACCCTATCGCCTTTTCCAGCTCGCCGCGGGCGTGCGCGCTTTGTCCGCGTTCGAACAGTCTGATCGGGTCGGCAGCGGCGTCGCCGAATGCCTCTTCCGTCTGTGCGGCGAGACGCACCGTTGAGCCTGCAAACAGCAACACGAAGCAGGCGGCGGCCAGTAAAAGTCTCTTCAAGAATGAGGTATTCAGTTCCGGCATTGAAGAACGATCCGGGGAGGTTCCGATGTTAGCACATCCTCTGTGTTTACGCAGAGATCGCCCGTTTAAGATGTTGGAGACGCTGGTTGCTTTGCTTGTGATGCATGAGCTACCATGCCGATCACCGAATACATGAGTGTAATTGCCAAGGAAGAACGACTACGTGAACTCATTCGTGCGCTTGATTCAGTGATCGTCGCATACTCAGGTGGCGTAGACAGCAGCTACGTCGCTTACGTTGCGAATGAGGAACTCGGACCACGCGCCGTTTGTATCACTGGACAGTCGGCAAGTCTGCCTTCCTATCAAAATGCGGAGATCAAAAGCGTCGTCGAGAAATTCGGTTTTCATCACGAGATAATCCGGACCGATGAGCTGGAGAACCCAAACTACAGCGCCAACAACGCCGACCGCTGTTACTTCTGCAAGGACGAGCTGTACAACAAGCTCGAAGCAGTTGCGCGCAGCCGCGGCATTGAACACATCGTCGATGGATCGACGGTTGACGATCTCGACGATTACCGTCCCGGCCGCCAGGCGGCGAAGCAGCACGCAGTGCGCAGCCCGCTGATCGAAGTCGGACTGAACAAGAGCGAGGTGCGCGAACTGAGCCGGCGCGCAACGCTGCCGACGTGGGACAAGCCGGCCAGCCCGTGTCTCTCGTCGCGCATCGCGTACGGGACGACGGTCACCATCGAGCGGCTCAATAAAGTGGACCGCGGGGAAGAGATCCTGCGGGAGTTCGGGTTTCGCGAGTTTAGAGTGCGCCACCACGACACGCTTGTTCGCCTGGAGATTGCCGCCTCCGAGATGGACCGCGTGCTGCGGAAGGATGTAGTCGAACAACTGGCGGCGCGTTTTCGCGAGTTGGGCTTCAAATACGTCACTCTCGATCTACAGGGGTTTCGCAGCGGCTCGATGAACGAGGCGCTGCCGATCGAGATCAGTCGCCGATAACAACACTAATTGCGCAAGCTGAAAAGCGTTTTGCGGATCGCGAGGGCCATATGGTCAGCATGTACAGCACAGTATACGTAGACGATATCCGAGAGATTAAGGAAGAGAACCCTTTTGAGTCGATGATGTCGCGCTTTGATCGGGCGGCCCAACTGTTGGACCTCGATCCCGATCTCTACGCAGTCTTGCGCGTCCCTAACCGCGAATTGAAGGTCTACATTCCGACGAGAATGGATTCGGGCCGTATTCAGGTGTTTGAAGGCTACCGCGTGCAGCACAACTTCGCGCGTGGTCCAGCAAAGGGCGGCATCCGCTACGCGCCGGACGTCAGTCTCGACGAGGTGCGCGCGCTGGCGGCCTGGATGACGTGGAAGTGCGCTGTCGTCAACGTTCCTTTTGGTGGGGCAAAAGGCGGCATCATTTGCGATCCGCAGCAGATGTCCACCGGCGAGCTCGAGCGCATGACGCGCCGCTACGCGGCGGAGCTGCTCGACTTCATCGGACCGGAAAAGGACGTACCGGCGCCTGACATGAACACCAACGAACAGACGATGGCGTGGATTATGGACACCTACTCG
>DASRIM010000447.1:0-6541 GCA_035649995.1 Pyrinomonadaceae bacterium
TCTCGAACTTCGGATAAATACTTACCGTTGGACGTGAACGATACCGTGCGAAAGCTGTGAGGCGGTTCACCTTTTGGGGTAATCGGGAGGAGACGATGAGTCAGGAATTTTTCGAGGCCGCGACCGCAGGCGATGTTTCAAGAGTCAAAGAGATGTTGCACCGCGATCCCTCGCTGGCCCGCGCCAAAGATCAAAACGGCGTGTCAGTGATGATGAAGGCAACTTACTACGGAAAAAAAGACGTCGTCACCGCGCTGCTGGATTCCGGCGTTGAGATGGACGTCTTTGAGGCCGCTGCCACTGGACAGACCGCGCGGCTGCGCGAAGTGGTCGCCAACGATCCGTCGCTGGTCAACGTCTATTCGCCGGACGGATTCACACCGCTCGGATTCGCCGTCTTCTTCAGCCAGCCGGAGAACGTGAAAGCGCTGCTCAACGCGGGCGCCGACGTAAACTTACCGTCGCGCGAGTCGATGAAGGTCACGCCGCTCGCTTCTGCCGCAGCCGCAAAGCAAACGGAGTTAGCGCGCGTGCTCATTGCGCACGGCGCGAACGTAAACGCCAGGGGTGCGACCGGACACGTTCCACTTCACGAAGCCGCCGCAAACGGCACCGTCGAACTCGTGAAACTGCTGATCGACAGCGGCGCGGCTGTCAACGCCAAAACTGACGACGGCAAGACGCCGCTCGACTTTGCAATCGAGTACAAACGGGACGAAGTAGTAGATCTATTAAAAGAGTCCTGAGGCGAAGGCGGTCCGGTACGCGTACCAAAAACCGAAGGCGATGCTCAGTCCGGCGGCGGTCGTTTGCAGATGATGATGAACGCGGCCGGCGTTCCTGGAAGTGAGCGCGAAAGGCAGTCCGATCAAGCCGGACATCAGAATCATTCCCACGATCGAACCGGCGCCAAAAATCAACAGGTAGAAGAAACCGACCCACGCCGAGTCGATCTGCGTCAGCACCAGCAAGGTCAACGCGGCGGAACCGGCGAGCCCGTGCACCGTGCCGATCAGCACCGGTTTGAGCCCGATTGCTGAGATGGCGTGGCTGTGTGTTTTAGACGCGTGATGGCGCGTCTCGTTCTCGTGGAAGTGGATGTGAACGTGGGAAACGCCGTCGTGACTGTGCTCGTGGACGTGAACGTCTGCACGTTTCGCAAGCGCGCGCCACAACGCCGCCGCACCGAGACCTATAATCATTAACGCTACGCCGAATTCCAGCCAGTTGCCGACGCGCTCTGGAATCGCCACTCGCAGCGACAACACGATCGCGCCCGTAATCAGCAGCGCCGCCGTGTGACCTGCGCCCCACATTGCGCCAACTAAACCTGAGCGCCACAAGCTGCGATGACGGCTGACGATCGTCGAAACAGCAACGACGTGATCGACCTCCGTCGCGTGCTTCAATCCAAAGACTAAACCGATACCCAGAAGCGTAAGCGTGTCCCACATGTTTTTATATTAGACGGTCGCCGGTTACCGTAACAAAATCCTGCCGGTAATGACACCCGCGGCTCTGACGGTTGTGTTGCGCGGCGTGCGCGACAATCAGCGCGGCCTCGACGGCGTTTCGCAAACCGATCAACCCGTCCGACAGCTTAGTGCTTCTATAAAAGGTCTCGATCTCGTTCCACAGGTGGCGCAGTTCGCGAATCGCGCGCGACAGACGGTCGGCGCTGCGCACGAGGCCGACGTAGTGCCACATGATGTTCTGAATCGTCTGCATGTCGCCCTGAATCAACGCCGGATCGGGATCAGCGCTGAGACCGCTCTCGTCCCACGGCGGAACGTCGTCGAGGGATACTCGGGTTCGGTTTGCCGGCTCATCGAGTGCTCTTTCGATCTCGACCGCCGCGCGGTTTCCCCAGACCAAACCTTCCAGCAATGAAGTGGACGCGAGGCGATTCGCGCCGTGTACTCCAGTGCAACTGATCTCGCCGACGGCGTACAAGTTGCCGATCGTCGATCTGGCCCACTCGTCTACGAGCACACCGCCGCAGAAGTAATGCGCCGCGGGGACCACCGGCACCGGCTCGTGCGAGATGTCGATGCCGACTTTCAAACACTCATTGTAAATAAACGGAAATCTCTCGCGAATCGCCGCGGCCGGCATTTTCGAGGCGATGTCGAGCAGGACGTGGGAATAACCGTGCTGTTCCATCTCGTGATGAATCGCACGAGCGACGATGTCGCGCGGCGCCAGCTCTTTCCATTGCGGCGCATAGTCGGCCATGAACGGCCGCAACTCCGGCGTCAACAAAACGCCGCCTTCGCCGCGCACGGCTTCACTGATCAGCAAGCCTTCAGCGCCCGGCGCAGCCAGTGCGGTCGGATGAAACTGAACGTACTCGGCGTTCGCGATCCGCGCGCCGGCACGATGGGCCATGGCGAGACCGTCGCCGCGCGCGCCGATTGGATTGGTCGTGTTGCGATAGATCCTGCCGAGCCCGCCGGTTGCGAGCACCGTCGCTTGCGCGAGATAACGATGAACCGTCTTCTCACCGCGATCGAAGACATAGCAACCGTGACAGGAAATGGACCGGTAGTTGTCGAGCGGATCGCGCGAGTGGTGCGGAAACGTGATCAAGTCGACGGCGGTCGCGTCCGATTCGATCCTGATGTTTGGATACTCTTTCAACGCCGCGACGAGTCCGATCATGATCGCGCGGCCGGTGGCGTCGCCGACGTGCAGGATGCGGCGTCGCGAGTGTGCGGCTTCCTGACCCCAAACGGGCGAGCCGTCGTCGTGATGATCGAAAACGACGCCGGCGGTGCGCTCGAGTACTTCGTTGAGCAGCGGCGGTCCTTCTTCGGCGAGTATGCGCGCGGCTTCCGGCGACGTCACTCCCGCGCCGGCGGCGACGATGTCTTCAAACAGTAGTTCCGAGGTGTCTTCCGGGCCGCGGCCGATGATGCCGCCCTGCGCGTAGCGCGTGTTTGATTCGTGAGGATCGTTTGCGCGAGTGATGATGGTGATCTGGCGTTGCGGGTTACGGGCGAGCCGAAGCGCAGCCGTCGCGCCCGCGATCCCGCAACCGATGATCAGGACCTCAGCATTTTGCATTTGTCATTTGACATTTCTCATTTGTCATTTAAGCAAAGCTTCGGTTCGAAATGACAGATGAGAAATGTCAAATGACAAATGTCAAATGACTAGTCTTCGCGCCCGATTTCCAGCATATGCTCGACCGAGCGCAGCGCCTTCGCACGGATTTCTTCGTCGATCTCAATCTCGTACTGTTCTTTTTGCAGCGATTCGAGCGTGTCTTCGAGCGTGATCTCGTTCATGTGCGGACAACGCACGCTGCAAAGCCGGAGCATTTCTTTGTCCGGATTCGCGGCGGCGATGTTGTCGCCCATCGAGCACTCGGTCAGCAGCAGATAACGCGGCGCCCGCGTCTTCTCGACGTAGCGAATCATCGCCGTCGTGCTGCCGGAATAGTCGGAAGCCTCCACGACCTCGGGACTGCACTCCGGGTGGGCCAGAATCACGACGTCCGGAAACTGCTTACGCACGTTATTGATGTCGTCGACGCTGAACTTTTCGTGGACCTCGCAGCGTCCGGGCCAACCGATCATCTGGTAGTCCAGATCGTCGGGGAAACGCTTGAGCGGATCGCGCGTCGGATAGATGATCTTCTTGCCTGTTTCGCGCGCGACGTTGCCGGCGAGATATTCGTCCGGGATGAAGATCACGCGATCGGTTTTCAGCGAGTTGACGACGTCCACAGCGTTTGACGACGTGCAGCAGATGTCCGACTCGGCTTTAACGTCGGCGTACGTGTTGATGTAAGTGACGACAGGAACGCCCGGGAACCGCTGCTTGAGCTCGCGCACGTCGGCGGCAGTGATGCTCGCGGCAAGCGAGCAGCCGGCTTTCAACGACGGAATCAGGACTTTTTTCGTCGGATTCAGGATCTTCGCCGTCTCGGCCATGAACTTCACGCCGCAGAAGACGATGATGTCTTTGTCAGTCTCCGCAGCGCGGCGGCTGAGCTCGAGCGAGTCGCCGACGTAATCCGGAATCGAGTGGAAGAGCGCGGGCTCCATGTAGTTATGGCCCAGGATGACTGCGTTCTTCACCGCTTTGAGCCGGTTGATTTCGGCCGCTATTTCGGCCTTGAGACGCAGTTCAAAATCGGGAACAGTGTCAGACAGCAGTGCGCTCAGCTTTTCGTATATTTCGTCAGTAGTAGTATCAGTAATCATCTTTTTAAAAAGTATTTCTTAACCAACCCACTCCAAACTAACGTCAAACACGCGCGGCGAATGCGTCAAAGCGCCGACGGAGATGTAATCGACGCCGGTACGAGCAACTTCGAGTACGTTTTCGAGCGTAACGTTGCCGGACGCCTCGAGTTTTGCCCGGCCGCCGAGGTCCTTAGCCAGCCCGACCGCCCCTCGCATCATCTCCGCGCTCATATTATCAAGGAGGATCCGCTCGACTCCGAGCCGCAGCGCCTCGCGTACATTCTCCAACGTGCGGGTCTCAACTTCAATCTCGAGCGTGGTGCCGCTGGCCCGGACGCGTTCGACAGCGGCGGTAATCGAGCCGGCGAAGTCAATGTGGTTGTCCTTTATTAAGACCATGTCGAACAGGCCGGTGCGGTGGTTTTGAGCGCCGCCGAGGCGAACGGCGAGCTTGTCGAGCGCGCGTAGACCAGGCGCGGTTTTGCGGGTGTCGAGAATCGTGGCGCTGGTGCCGGCGACTGCGTCGACGAACTGGCGCGTCAAGGTCGCGATTCCGGACATTCGTCCGAGAAAGTTCAACGCCGTCCGCTCGCCCGTCAGCAGCGCTCGCGCGTTGCCGGCGACGTCTGCGACGACAACGCCTCGCCCTACCTTTGCTCCTTCGTCGACTTTCGCGTTGAACATCACATCGGCGCTCAGTTCGCGAAAGACCTCTTTCGCCACACTCAAACCGGCGACGACGCCCTGCTGCTTTGCGACGATGCGTCCACGCAACGCGGCGCCGGCGGGCACAATGCTGTCAGTGGTCACATCGCCACTGCCAATGTCCTCTTCAAGCGCGCTCTTAATGAGTTGGGGAATCTGGGTCAAGTTGTATCTTGCTATATCCCGGCATCCAGTGCAATCCGTGGTTCCTAGCGGATTGTAATGTTTACGTCGCGGCCTTTCTGGGCCTCGTTGCCGGAATAATCGGCGGCGATGATGCGCAACACGTAGTCGCCTTTCGGCAACTGCGAAGTGTCCCAGGCGCCGCGCTCCGCGCGTCCGTCTCGCACGGTGTTTGTGACCTCGTAGAGAAATCGCGTCCTGGCGCTGCCGTAAACAGTGATTCCACTCTCTTCGGCGTAGGCGATTTTCGTCGCTTCGTCGTCGGGAGGCAGGCGATTGAAGAGGATCGTGATGCGCGGCTCCTCGAACGGCGAACCGTCAGGACGAAGGATTTGATACCCAAGCTTGTAAAGACCGAGTCGACGGCGATCGGGGTTCATGTTCGTCCGATCGTAAGCATCGACGACAATGCGGACGTTGCCGTTGACGGCGAGGCGATCTTTCGCCGGTTTGATCTGCGTCCCCGAACTGTCGAATACCTGAACGCTCTCGATCGTCGGAACGACGTCATCCTTGAATCCGACCGGCGACAGCGACAGCGGATTGATCTCGCCGCCGGGCGGACCGACGTTCATGTGAACGTGGTACATGCGGTTGACGGTGCCGAGTGCGTCGCCGGTCTTGAACCGCGTGCCGCGCTTGATCCGCACGCGCGTGACTTTCTCCTCCTGCCTGACCGGAACGAACCGCGGATCGTCGAACATCTTTGCGTCTTTATCGCGTCCGACGTGCATGTGAATGTAAGCGACGATGCCGACGCGAAATCCTTCGTTCAGCGAGTCGAAGCCCCAGTTTGGTAGCGGGCTTGTGACTTTCTCGTCGCGCACGGCGCGCACGGTTTCGTTGTACGCGCCAAAGACGTCGAGTCCGCTGTGCAAGTGGTGGCGGCTGTCGGTCGAGTCGAAACTGCCGCGCACTTCGCCGACTGTGGCTACGACTTCGTGAGGCGACTGTTGCGGATTCAGCGGCCACAGGAGTGACTGTTGCCCGAGTGTTTCGTTCGTTATTGTTGGCGTAACTTCCGCGGCCGAGGCGTTTTGATTGTTCTGAACTAATTTTCGGACGAGATAGTTTCCGCTATCGGCGACATAGAGCTCACTTGTGTTTGGCTTGATCGCTACACCCGTGGGCTGATTGAACTGCGTCGCAATCGTGTAGGTCGATCCGTCGGGCGCTACTTGCAACAGACGCGAGCGATCGAGCTCTGTAACGTACACATAATCATCGTGCGTAATCGCCAGGCCAACAGGACGCGAGAGATCGATGATGTGGACGACGCTGCCGTCAGGCGCGATCTTGCGTAACTGATTGTTCCCGGTGTCGGCGACGATCAGAGATCCATCCGTAGTCACGACAATGCCGCACGGAGTATCGAACGACGACGCGACAGTCGTGACCTGGCCGTCCGCGGAGATCTTACGAACGCGATCGTTGTATGTGTCGGCGACGTAGACGTTTCC
>DASRIM010000448.1:0-9715 GCA_035649995.1 Pyrinomonadaceae bacterium
TCGGGACGAATAGCTGCGGCCTGACGCAGGACCAGTTCGACATTCTGTTTCAGATCCGTGTACCGCGTTTGCTGCTGGCCGCGGCCGTCGGCGCTTCGCTGGCGACTGCCGGCGCGAGCTATCAGGCACTGCTGCGAAACCCGCTCGCCGAACCATATCTGCTCGGCATTTCAAACGGCGCCGCCGTGGGGACGATGATCGCACTGGTGTTCTTCGGGGCAAACGAAGCGAGCCGTCCCGTGCTGGCGTTCGCCGGTTCGCTGCTGGCGACTCTCGCGGTGTACCGGCTCGCGCGCGGGCGCGCCGGCGCGACGCCCGAACGCCTGATACTCGCCGGCGTAATCGTCACTACATTTCTTTCCTCGGTCATCGTGTTCGTGACCACGTTGATGGACGCGACGCGCATTCGTTCTTTCACGTTCTGGTTGCTCGGCGATCTTTCCGGCACGAGCAAAACGCTTCTTCCAGCCACGATCACGATCGCTGTCCTTGGCGCGATCGCGCTCACGCTGAACGCGCGTTCGTTGAATCTGTTGATGCTTGGCGAGCGCGACGCTTTCGATCTTGGAGTCGAAGTGGGCCGCGTGCGGATCGTGGTTTTCGTGGTTGCGAGTTTGTTGGTTGGGAGCTCGGTTGCGGCGAGTGGCTCAGTCGGTTACGTCGGACTCGTGGTGCCGCATCTCGCGCGTCTTTCGCTCGGCAGCGACAACCGGATCAGCATTCCAGCCGCTGCGCTCGGGGGTGCGTTGTTCGTGATCGTCGCCGACACGGTAGCGCGGACGGTCATCGCGCCGCGCGAACTTCCGGTCGGCGCGATCACCGCGCTGATCGGCGCGCCATTATTTATCTATCTCTTGAAGAGGGCCTGACGCGTGCTCGAAGCTCGTGACTTGACGATTAGCTATAACGATCGCGTTGCAGTCTCGAACGTGACGCTGAAACTCGAGGCCGGCGAGATCACCGCGCTTGTTGGACCAAACGGCGCCGGCAAGTCGACGCTGTTGCGGACGTTGAACGGACAAGTGCGACGCACGTCAGGATCGGTGTTGCTCGACGGGCAACCGATCGAGCGATACAACCGCAGAACGATCGGGCGGCGCATCGCCGTCGTGGCGCAGGAAGCTGAACTGCGTTTTGCGGTGACGGTGCTGGAGTTCGTGCTTGGCGGCCGCTTTGCCTGGTCTACTAATGTGGGCTGGGGCGCAGGCTGGGGCTGGGAAACAGAACGCGATCTGCGTATCGCCGCGGACGTCCTGAACGAAACTGAACTGACGGAGCTGAGCGGCCGCTTGATGAACGAGCTGTCCGGCGGTGAGCGTCAACGCGCTGTGCTCGCCCGCGCGCTTGCGACCGAAGCGTCGTTCCTGCTGCTCGACGAGCCGACCGCGAACCTCGATCTCTCGCATCAAGCGACGCTGCTGGCGTTGGTCCGAAATCGTTGCGACCAGCGCCAGGCATCATCGCTCGTCGTCACTCACGATCTCAATCTGGCGGCACAGTTTGCCGACAGGATTTTGCTGATGAAAAAGGGCAAGGCAGTGCGTTCCGGAAAGCCGGAGGACGTGCTGACGCCGCAGTTGCTCCGCGAAGTTTTTGACGTGGAGGTTTTGGTTGACGCGCATCCCGTTTCAGGCGCGCCGCGTGTCACGCCGGTCAGGAGAAGCTAAATGAAAAAGAGTATTCTTTCGATCCTTTTTGTTTTAATCGTCGCGTCACCACTCTTTGCTCAAAATGGCGGCACGATTCGTGGAGTTGTCACCGATGACAACGGCGCGAAGGTCGCCGGCGCGCAAGTCGTTCTGAACTTCACGCCGGGCGTTCAACTCGCGACGCAGACGGACGAGTCGGGATCGTTCGAGTACAAAGGCCTGCGGCCCGGACCGTATTTGATCGAGGTGAAGGCGGACGGGTTTTCCGTCTTTACTTCTGAATCGATTCAACTGGAGCGCGGCGAAAGCAAAAACGTTCCGGTGCGACTCAAGCTCGCGTCGATCAACGCCAGCGTCGTCGTCACTTCGAGCGGAACACCGGAGCGCGCGGACGAAATCGCGAAAGTCGTGTCCACACTCGATTCCGAAACAATTGAAGCGAAACACGAACTGGGCCTCGCCGAAGCGCTGCGCGGAACTCCCGGAGTGCGTGTGCAACAACAGGGCTCGCCCGGCGCGCTCACCGCCGTGCGTCTGCGCGGCCAGCGAAACTTCGACACCGCGCTTTTGCTCGACGGTCTGCGCGTACGCGATGCAAGCGACATCAACGGTTCCGCGCTGCCGTTGTTCGTGGATCTCGTTCCGGTTGGTGTCGATCGTCTCGAGATCCTGCGCGGCGCCGGTTCGTCGATCTACGGCACGCACGCGATCGGCGGCGTGATCAACGTGATTCCCGAAGCCGGATCCAACGGGTTTCACGTCAACGCGGGCTTTGAAGGCGGCAGTCTCGGAACGTATCGCGAACGTCTGCAAATATCAGGCGGCGGAGACTCGTTTGGTTACTCGCTCGGCGCGAATCGTCTTGACGTGCGCGACGGAATCGACGGCGACGACGCGTACGGAAACACCGGATTCGCAGGACGTTTTCAATACCATCCAACGCAATCGATCACGATCGCCGCGAACCTTTACGGTGCGATCGCGAACGGCCGCGTCAACGACAGTCCATTCGCTTTGCCGGGCGCGTTCGGCACGTCGCAGCCGTTTCCGGACGCTGTTCCCGGCGTCACCTTCCAGCCTGATTTCAACAATCCGGACCAGGGCCGGCGTCAGCGGCTGATTGTGGGCTCGGGAAGGTTCACGCACGTAGCCAACGAGTGGATCTCGTACTCGATCGCCTACCAGCACGTTTCCAACAATCGGCGTAATTACAACGGTCCAAACGTCGATCCGCAGTTCGCGTCGTTCGTGCCGTTTGGCGATTTCGAGTTTCTCAACGTCAACCGCGGCAGCATCGACACGATCGACGGCCGCGTAAACCTGCGCTTCTCGAGGACCAATCTCGCGACTGTGGGCGTCGAGTTTGAACGTGAATCGTTCTTTCAGAGCGCGCAGCCTTCGTTCGCGGCGTTCAACAACACGACGGACCGCCAGCGCACGTTCGCAGTCTTCGGACAGGACCAGTTGTCGTTCTTCGACGATCGGTTGCGTTTGTCGCTCGGCGCTCGCGGTCAGTGGTATCGCGTTCGAAGTGCGGACCGGCCGGGCGTGTTGCAAGGAACACAGGCAGAAAGTTCCGCGACCGGCGACGGAGCGATCGCGTATTTCTTCCGGCGCAGCGGTACGAAGTTGCGCGCGCACGTCGGGAATGGTTTTCGCGCTGCGTCACTGTTCGAGCGCTTCGGCGAGGGGACTTTCGCGGGCGCCGGGCTCACGCGCTTCGGCGATCCGACGCTTCGCGCCGAGCAGTCGATCAGCGTTGACGGTGGATTCGATCAACGGCTGGCGAACGATCGTCTGATGTTTGGCGCAACGTATTTCTACACGCGGTTGCAGCGCGTGATCGCGTTTACGGGATTCGCGATCGATCCGCTTGGTCTGGGACGGTTCAGTGGTTTCGAGAATCGTCCAGGCGGATTGTCACGCGGCGTCGAAACATATCTGAACGCCTCGCCGGTGAGGGGAATGGACGTCGCCGCGTCGTACACGTTTACAAACAGCGATCGCTTTCTCGTGTCGCAGGGCCTGCAACCGGAGTTCGTAATCCCGAAGCACTTGTTCGGCCTGTCTCTACGGCAGCGGTATCGGGCGTTGCTGTTCAGCCTCGACGTGAATCGCACCGGATCGTACATCGCCCCGGTTTTCGAGAATAACTTTCCGTTTCGTCAGGCCGACTTGACGTTCAGCGGCTACACGAAAGCGGACGCGTTTGCGAGTTACGAGATCCGGCGGAACGATCGAGTTACGCTGCTGCTATTTGGCGGGGTCGATAACGTTTTCGATCGGGAGTACTACGAGAACGGGTTTCTGGCGCCGGGAGCGACAGGGCGCGGCGGGATTACCGTGAAGTTTTGAACGGCGGATGCGTAGAACAGGTCCAGGTTGCAAGGATTGTGAGTTCCGGACGCTAGTGCGCCACTTACGAGACCCGTCCTTGCAACCTGGAAGACGAAAGCGTCAGGACTTTTTGGTAAACAACCCGCCCGCGAGAAAGATCACGCCGAGCAGGATGTGAATGCCGTGGTCGGCCTGTCCGAAATGCAGCGGGCCAAGCATCCACATGCGATCCGCGCCTGTTCCGATGGCCATTCCGAGAATGCCGAGGGCCAGGTAGACGACGCCGAACACAAGAGAGAAAGCTTTTGCGGCGGACAGCGTGCCGGCAAAGCCGAAATAAAGAGCGATTACGCCCGAGACCAAGTGGACGACGTTATGTGCCGGCGTCAAATGGGCGCCGAGCAGATCTGGTTTCGCGAAACCAAGTACACCTACTAACAGAAAAACGACTCCGAGAATCTTGCAAACCGTCTTTGCCATTTCTCACCCGCTCCTCTGAAAACGGTGGTAAAACCCAGCGGCTCCCGCGCCGAGGCTGTGCCAGGCGTCCGCATTTTTCGGTAACCCTGAGGGTGGTCCGTTCGGTGCGCCGCATGTATACCAGAGAGAGGCGCTCGTTGCAAAGTATTTTACATTCAAATCCGTAATATCCGTGTTTCCCATGAGTCGTTCGCCGGCCTTCGGCAGCTAGCAAGAACACGGATCAAGGATGATATACTCTCGCCGAACCCTCGTTTCCATAGTTGGCATTTTCAGCAAGTGAGGTTTGTTATGTTGTTACGCAAACTGTTAGTTGTTGTGTTCGTTATTTCGTTCAGCGCGACTGCGGCAAGCGCGTACACCATCGTGATGCGCAACGGCCGGAGAGTTGAAATCCCAAACACCTTCACCGTTACGAAATCGACGCTGACTTACGAAACAGCGCCGGGAATCCAGGTCACTATCCAGTTGACGAGCATAGACGTCGCGACGACTGAACGCATCAACGGACAGCCCGCCGGGTCGTTCTTTGCGACTGCATCGGCGCCGAAAGCAGTCGCGCAGCCGGTCCAAACGCGACAAACGCCAGCGAGGCGATCGATAACCAACCAGGATCTCGAAGTCTATCGTCGCGCGCGGGTCGCAAACGAACGGGAGCGGCAGGAGTTGGGTCTTCCGTCTGCTGAAGATCGCCGTCGCGAAGTCGAAGAGATCGACAACCGCACGCAAGAGCAGCTACGCGAGATGCGCTCGCGTGAAGAGCTCGAATTCTGG
Source organism: Pyrinomonadaceae bacterium (assembly GCA_035649995.1). Taxonomy (GTDB): domain Bacteria; phylum Acidobacteriota; class Blastocatellia; order Pyrinomonadales; family Pyrinomonadaceae; genus PSRF01. Next base: position 5,241 of record DASRIM010000448.1, read on the forward strand.
CGAAACCGCGCCATGTCACTCGAGAATCAACTGATCACGACTACTCGCACCAATGTGCCGCCGGCATACGATATGCCATGGGCTTATCCATATGGAGTCGGCCTGGTTACTACGGGTTACCCATTCGGGTTCGATGGGTTTGACAGATTCGACAGGTTCGACAGGTTCGGGTTCAACAACTTCGGCTTCAATAACTTCGGATTCAAATCACACTTTCCGGGGTTTAGGGGACGGCTGCGGTTTACTACTCCGAAGTCCATACCCAACGCCGGTTTCCGTGGCGGTTTCCGTGGCGGCGCCGGCGGCGGTGGCGGTATGCGGGGCGGCGGTTCTCGGGGACGGCGATAACGCGAAACATGACGTGGGAAACGATCATTGGACTTGAGATCCATGCGCAACTGAGCACTGAATCGAAGATCTTCTGCGGTTGCGCCACCCGCTTTGGCGACGAGCCCAACGCGAATACCTGTCCTGTTTGTCTTGGTCTGCCGGGCGCGCTCCCGGTGCTGAACCGCCGCGCGGTTGAACTAGGCGCGCGCGCGGCGTTGGCGCTGGGACTGCACATCAACCAGCAGTCGATCTTCGCTCGCAAAAATTATTTCTATCCTGATCTGCCGAAGGGCTATCAGATCTCGCAGTACGATCAACCGTTCTCCGCGAACGGCGAGCTCGAGATCATGACGGCTGAACGCGACGAGGCCGGTCATCCGCTGGAATGGCGTCCGAAGAAGATCCGCATCACTCGGCTGCACCTCGAGGAAGACGCAGGCAAGAACGTACACGAAGGTCTGCCTGAAGTGGATCGGTATTCCTATATCGATCTGAACCGCGCCGGTGTGCCGTTGGCGGAGATCGTCACCGAACCCGATTTCCGTTCGTCGTGGGAAGCTTACGACTACGTGAATCACGTGCGGCGTTCGCTGCAATGGGTTGGTGCTTCTGACGCCGACATGGAGAAGGGAAATCTTCGTTGCGAAGCAAACGTCTCTGTGAGGCGCGCTGGTGAAGATAAGTTTGGCACGAAGGTGGAACTGAAGAACTTGAACTCGGTCCGGTTCATGCAGCGCGCGATCGAGTTTGAAGTCGCGCGCCATATTCAGGTGCTCGAGTCAGGCGGACGTCTGGCGCAGGAGACGCGTTTGTGGGACGACCGCGCGATGGAAACACGCGTCATGCGTTCGAAAGAGGAAGCGCATGACTATCGTTATTTTCCCGAACCGGATCTGCCGCCGTTGATCGTGTCGAGTGAGTTTATCGAGAGCGTGCGACAGGAAATGCCGGAGTTGCCGGAGTCGCGGCGGAATCGATTTATTCAAGAGTACGACTTGAGTTTCGCTGATGCGTCGCAGTTGATCTCAGAACGCTCGTTGGCGGATTACTTCGAAGACACGGTCAAGACATGTGGAAACGCTCGTGGCGCTGCCAACTGGATCAGGTCTGAGTTGTTGCGCGAGCTGGAAGCTGCCGGGCTCTCGGCGGCGGAATCGCCCGTCGCTCCCGAAAAGTTAGGCGCACTCATTCGTCTGATTGACGAAGGGAAGATCAGCGGTAAACAGGGTAAAGACGTGCTGGTGGAGATGTTCAAGACAGGCAAGAACGCTGACGCGATCATCACGGAGCAGGGGCTGGTGCAGTTGAGTGACACCGGCGAGATTGATTCGCTCATCGACGAGGTCATCGCCGCGAATCCCGATCCGCTTGCGAGTTATCGTGCGGGCAAGGAGGCGTTGTTTGGGTTCTTCGTCGGCCAGGTGATCAAGGCGTCGAAGGGCAAGGCCAACCCGAAGATCGTCAACGAACGGCTGCGAGCAAAGTTGAAGGGTTAAATTCTAATGGATCTGGCAGGGAAGACGGCGGTCGTAACCGGTGGAACAAAGGGTATTGGACGCGCGATTACTGAGTCGCTTGTGCGGTCTGGCGCTAACGTTTCGATCAGCGCTCGCAATGCAGACGAGATCGAGCGTGCAGTCGACGAATTGAACGCGCTGGGTGCAGATCGGCAAGGCCGCGCCGTAGGTTTTGTGTGCGACGTCCGCGACTACGCGCAGGTCAAGCCGTTTCTTGCGGGTACGGTCGAGCAGTTTGGCGGCGTCGATGTTCTCGTCAACAACGCCGGTATCGGAATTTTTGCGCCGGTCGAGTCGCTGAGTGTTGAGGACTTTCGCGCTGTGATCGAAACCAATCTTTGCGGCGTGTTCTACTGTTGCCACGAGGCGATCCCGTTGATGAAGAAACGCGGCGGCGGATACATCATCAACATCTCTTCGCTGGCGGGAACCAACGCGCATCCGCGCATGGCTGCTTACAACGCGTCGAAGTTTGGTCTCAACGGCTTCAGTGAAGCGCTCATGCAGGAAGTGCGGCACGACAACATCAAAGTGAGTTACATCATGCCGGGGTCGGTAAACACGGAGTTTGGCGGTGACGAACCGAGCGACGAGCAGAGCTGGCAACTTCGTCCGGAAGACGTCGCACGCGTCGTAATGGATCTGCTTTCGTATCCCGATCGTGCTCTTCCGAGCCGCATCGAGATCCGACCCAGCCGTCCACCAAAAAGATGAAAATCCTAAGCCTCCTTGTCACCCTTCTGCTTTTAATCAACGCGTCGTCTCAAGAAGAATTGCCGGAGCTTAAAGGAGCCGCGGCGCTCAGCGAATCGGTGTCGAAACTCTTTTACGAAAAGAAGTTTGAGGAGGCTCTTCCACTGGCGAAACGTGCGCTGGAGATCCGGCAAAGACTGTTACCGCGAACCCATCCGCAAGTCGTTAGCGCAATGGATCTCGGGCACGGTGGTGATGAAAATAACAATTGGCGAAAAGGGAACGTGATCGACGTGCGTGACATGTGTCAGGGACCGCCGTTTATAACCGCTGCGGCGATTGACGCGGCTCGCGGTGCTCAGTTCGAGCCTGTGAAGGTTGGTGGCCGGCGAAGATGGATGGAGTTCTCGTTTACCGCTTCGTCGCACAGTGACCGGGAATGCGAGCTGTAGTCCAACGAGTGACGCGTGCGCGGGTGACGGTTGAGGACCGCGTTGTCGGCGAGATCGAAAGCGGGCTCCTGATCTTGTTGGGTGTCACGCATGACGACACGAAAGAAGACGCCGAGTATCTGGCTGCGAAGATCGTTGCGCTGCGTATCTTCGACGATGCTGACGGAAAGATGAACCTTTCGGTGAAGGACGTTGGCGGCGGGCTGTTGGTTGTTTCTCAGTTTACGTTGTACGGCGATGTTCGACGCGGGCTGCGGCCGTCGTGGAGCGACGCAGCGCCGCCTGAAGTTTCTGAACCTTTGTACGAATATTTTGTCGATCGCTGTCGAAAGCTGATCCAGCCGGTGGCGACCGGCAGCTTTCGCGCGATGATGCAGGTCGAGTTGGTTAATGACGGGCCAGTGACGTTACTCGTTGACAGCCGAAAATTATAGTTACCGCTTGGCAGCTCGTAATAGTTGACTGCCGGGCAGGTTGTGATAGTCACTGCCGGGCAGGTTAGTGATTGCCTGTCAGGTTGTGATAGTGACTGCCGGTTGTATTAGATCGTATCCCCGGTTTTGGAGCTTTCTTCCAGTTCGAAGCGATCGCGATCGCGTCTCTCGATCTTATCGATAAACTCGAGCTCTTCGTTGTCTTCGTAATTCACGCCCATCGCCGAAGCGTTCTCCTCGACCAGCGACTGGTCGGGCGTCGGATTGTCACCGGCTACAGTTTCCGAACCGCTATCGTTGACATCTTCCCACGCGGCATCGAGATCGCCACCGGCATCGCGCGGCGAGGCGGCGGTGTTGTTGCGCAGCCGTTGAGCGAGTAGTTCCGGGTCCTTCGGCGCGCGCGAAATCTCCATCTCCATAAACTCCTCGATCTCCGGATCGGGTACGTAATCCGGATCATTGGCCAAGTAGTCGAAGTCCGTGGGCTGTTTTCTAGGCATGTAAGTCTCCTTACGATGTTCGTCACAAACTGGCGGGGGTTTCTGCTGCAAACTATAACTTTAGTTCATCATTTACGTCGAGTGATGATTGTGTCATACTCCTCCCGCCTCGCATTCAAACGGATAACTAACCCACCGCTGGACTAATCAGCCCCCGCTCTCTGGAGGCCGTGGCATGCATCCTTACGTGTATCGTTCTCTTATCGGGCTGATCTGTATTTCACTATTGTTCTCCAATCCGTGGCTCTGGGCACACGCACAGAACCAGCGTCCGAAGCGCGAAGGACGGCCCAGGCCCGGCAAACCTGAAGGCGTGTTTCCTGATTTGGAACAGGTGCAGCGGGAATCAAACGTTGCGCGTGAGCCGGCCGGGCCAATCCATTCGACTATTCGATCGCTAAAGAACCCGCTGAATCCGTGGAACGGAAGGCGCGTCGGCGATCCGGGCACGCGTGGTGAGCTGGGACAGGTGATTAAGCGTCTAAGAAGAGCGCACGCCAGCAGAAGAACGGTTGCGCCTCCGACGCTGCTCGATGACCAGTTCAT
>DASRIM010000449.1:0-6234 GCA_035649995.1 Pyrinomonadaceae bacterium
GCGATCTAATTCAGGTTGCTCGTGCAATCGACGACGCTGCTCGATCAGTCGGAGTCGATTTCATCGGCGGCTACTCGGCGCTGGTGCAAAAAGGCGCGACGCGATCCGAGAACCAGTTTCTCGATTCGATTCCCGAAGCTCTCGCGAGTACTGAACGTCTGTGTTCGTCGGTGAATGCTGCAACATCGCGCGCCGGGATCAACATGGACGTCGTCGGACAAATTGGAAGAATCATCAAGGACGCAGCAGAGCGCACGCGCGATCGAGGTGGACTGGCGTGTGCAAAGTTTGTGTGTTTCGCGAATGCCGTCGAAGACAATCCGTTCATGGCGGGTGCGTTTCATGGCGTGAGTGAAGCCGAGGCTGTAATCAACGTCGGCGTTTCCGGTCCGGGCGTGGTCCATCACGCGGTCAGGCACGCTGACGGAAACCTGCCGCTCCAGGATCTCGCGGAAACGATCAAGAAACTGTCTTTCAAACTCGCGCGCGCGGGTGAACTGGTGGGCCGTGAGGCCGCGCGCCGTTTGGGAATCCCGTTCGGCATCATCGATCTCTCGTTGGCGCCGACGCCCGTTCGCGGCGACTCGGTCGCGAACATCATCGAAGCGATGGGGTTCGAACGCGCCGGCACGCACGGTACCACCGCGGCGCTGGCGCTGCTTACTGACGCAGTGAAGAAAGGCGGCGCGATGGCCAGCGGTTCAGTCGGCGGCATGAGCGGCGCATTCATTCCCGTATCGGAGGATGCCGGGATGATCGAGGCGGCGCAGGTCGGCGCGTTGTCACTTGCGAAACTCGAAGCATGGACCAGCGTCTGCTCCGTCGGCATCGACATGGTTGCAGTGCCGGGTTCGACGTCCGCGGAAACGATCGCCGCGATAATCGCTGACGAGATGGCAATCGGAGTGATGAACAACAAAACGACGGCAGTGCGTATCATTCCTGTCCCGGGCCGCGACGTCGGCGACATGGTCGACTTCGGCGGCCTGCTCGGCAGTGCTCCGATCATGGCCGTCAGTTCGTATTCATCTGACGGTTTCATTCGCCGCGGTGGACGCATCCCTGCTCCGATACACTCGCTGCGGAACTGAGTTATAGTCACGACTGGAGGACGCTGATGCCTGAAGCACTCGGAATGGTTGAATGCCGCGGACTGGTGGCGATGATCGAAGCCGCGGATGCGATGGTGAAGGCTGCGAACGTTCGTCTCGTTGGCTGGGAAAAGATCGACGCGGGCCTGGTGACTGCGATCGTGCGCGGCGACGTCGCCGCGGTCAAAAGCGCTGTCGATGCCGGAGCCGCAGCGGGCAAGCGAGTCGGAGAGGTCGTCGCTACGCACGTCATTGCTCAGCCTCATTCAGACGTCGATCTCGGTCTGCCTGTCCTGCACACAGGCGAAACAACGCGCAAGAAGATCAGTGGATCTGTTCGCCCCCGGAGTTGAAAATCGGATTTCTGGAGAAGTTCGATGGCGAAAAAAACAGGCAGTTCGATGCCGCATCAAGGCCGCAAAGGAGACTCGCCTCTGATGGAGAGGCTTTCTTACGAGGCCACTCGAATTACCGGAACGTCGTACGCGTTTGCGACCGCGGTGGCGGTGATCGTGATCTGGGCCATCACCGGCCCGATCTTCGGTTTTTCAGATACGTGGCAACTGGTAATCAACACCGGCACGACTATCGTTACTTTCCTAATGGTCTTTCTGATTCAGCGCGCGCAGAACAAAGACGCCATCGCGATCCATCTGAAACTGAACGAAATCGTGGCGGCGATGCAAGGCGCAAGCAACCGACTGATCGACGTCGAAGATCTGAGCGAAGCCGATATCCAGGCGCTGCGAAACCACTACCGCAAACTAATCGAGCTCGCGAAGCAGGACGAGGAATTCACGAAGACGCACTCCATCGAAGAAGCCACCTCGCGACACGGAGCGAAGTACAAGAAGAAGACGAGTTGACGATTATGCCGTCTAAATCGGTGGTTACGGTTTTTTCGGCAGTCGCACCGGCGGAGGTTTCGGAGCAGTCGATCCGCCCGTATCCTTGCGAGCGAGCCGTCCGTTTCGCGTGAGCGCGATGCGTTTGTCGGAGTTGGAAGGCTGATCGACGGTTACCTTGATAGCACGGAAAGTCCCATCGGGATTCTTGTTGGTTGGGTTGTAGGCGATCACGTACTGCGTGCGGAGGTCCCTGATGATCTCGTTCGCGATCTGCGGCAGCTCCGCGACTGATTCCGGGAAGAACGCGCGCCCGCCAGTTTCCTCGGCGAGTTTATTGATCAGGTTGACGGCCCGTTCACGCGGGCTCTTGCGAATAAACCCCGCCTCTTTCTCGAGCTCGTTAACAAAACCGATCACGAATATCTGCACGTCCTCTTCGCGCAACCGGGCAAACAACTGTTCCTGTTTGTAGAAACTGTTTCGGTCCTCGCCGTCGGTGATCACGATCAGCGCGCGGCGGCGCCGGTCGGCGAGCGGGTCGTCCTTCTTGTATTCAGAAACGTGTTCGGCGGAGAGATAGACGGCGTCGATGATCGCTGTCTGGCCGCCTTCAACGTAGAAACTGTCGAGGCCGTCGATCAGCAGCTCTTTATTGGCTGTGAAGTCCTGCACAGTTTCGATCTTGTCGCTGCTGATAAAGCGGACGAGGAACGTCTCATCGCCGCGGCGGTTGCTGTTGATGATCGTCTTGCCGGCTTCGATGACGGTTGGCAACTGCGAGCGCAGCGATCCTGAAGTGTCCACGGCGAGCCCGTAACTGATCGGGACTTCCTCGCGCATGATGTCTTCAATCGGCTGCGGCACGCCGTCTTCGAATACGTGGAACTCCTCTTTCCGGATGTTGTTGATCGGACGGTTGTTCCGATCGATCACGCGTACGTGAAGCTGGACGAGATCCGTATTGGTCCGGAGAATGTCGCCTTCTTCCATTTCGGCAGGAGGCGTCGGAGTGGGAGTCGGCTTGAGTTTCGGTACGGGTGGCGGCTCGCCGAGGGTTGGCGCGATTCGGTCCTGCGACGGGCGCTGCGGCGTTGTAGTTGGAGCCGGGGTTGGAGTGGCGGTGGCTTTTGGAGCAGGTTGCGTGTTGCGCGGCCGGTCCTGTACCGCGGCGGCGGACGGACCAAACACAAGCGCGGAAACACTAATCACGCACATCGCGAACAGAATCGTAGTTCGTCGCACGGTCAGCTTCTTACCCAAACCCAGGAACTCCTTCATAAGCAGACGAAACGCTCCGCGGACCCAGTAAATCGGGGACGGGAGCGTCAAAGCATTGTACACCGACAAACAGGCGATGCTGGGGCAACCAGCCTCGCAAACTAGTACTGGTTCAGTTTGGCCCTTCCGAAATCAAGAACAGGTCAGGAAGGGGGCAAGCGTAGCGCGCCCCCGCAGCATCGACGGCGGGGGCGTTGCCCCCTTCCTGACTTGTCCTTCCAGGCAGCGCCTCTAGTTTTCAAACTGAACCAGTACCCGCAAACTCAGATGCGGTAGCTTAGACGCACGCGTAAACAGATGCGGCTGAGCTAATTCCGCGTTGCCGCCGGACTGGGCCGAAGGCCGAACCAGGGGCACAGCCCCAACTTTCGCTCTAGCGTCCCGGCGAGGCAAGCCTCGCCGCACATCAGGCGGCGAAGCCGTACGCATCACGGCCTCAACGGGCGGAGCGACGCCCTCAGCGGGCGCCGGCCGTAGCGTAGTATCCTTCTTTCGAACGGACGAACAAGCGGGGCAGGCCGCGCGGCGGCGTCACTTTCACCTTTACGCGGTGCCACTTGCCGTCGTTTTGGAACGCATCAGGCTTGTAGCCGATGGAGTACTGATGCCGCAACTCCAGCGCTATTTGTTCGAAAATATCGTCCATTTCCGCCGCCGACCGAGGGAAGAACGCCTTCCCGCCCGACACACCGGAGAGCTCGTCCAGAACTCCCTGTCCTTCCATTCCCAGCGAGCTGCCGGCGTCGCTGCCACTGAGAATACCGATAGCGTAAAGGGTCACGTCCGACTCTTTCAAGAGCTTGCGCACCTCGTTGAACGTGTAGCGGGAGTCGTTGTCCTGCCCGTCGCTGATCAAAAGGAGCGCGCGTTTCGGATGCGCTCCACGCTGCACTTTTTCAACGCCGAGATAGCAGGCGTCGTACAAAGCCGTCTGGCTCTTGGTTTCGACGAAAGTCAGTTTATTGAGAATCGAGTCGCCGTCGCGCGTTCTATCGAGCAGCAACTGCGCGCGGGAGTTGAAGGCAATCAGGAAATACTCGTCGGAATCGTGGCTGGTTTGGATGAACTTGGCCAGCGCGTCGCGAGCACGTTTCACTTTATCGCCGCTCATCGACCCTGAGACGTCGAATATCACGCCGACTGAAACGGGTGAATCGTCGTCACTGAAAAACGTGATCTGCTGTTCCTGCTTGTTGTCGAAGACTGCGAAGGCGCCTTTGCTCAGGCCCGAGACGTAGCGTCCGTAAGTGTCGGTTACGGTGACGGTGAGCGTGATCAGGTCGGTGTTGGTGATTAGCGATCGGTCGTCCAGTTCGGAACCCAGCTTCGGGGTCGGTGTTGATGCCGGACCGGACACGGGTTTTCCCTCTGCGGATGCAGGTTTCTGTGGAGTAGGTTCCTGACTACTAACAACGAGCGAAAACGCAAACGTCACGGCAACGAGCGACAGTGAAGCGGCCGTGATTTTGGTGGCGCAGCGAGTCGGTAAATACATGTCACCCCCGGCTACAGTCGTCGATTCAGTTTTTAAAACCGGTCAGGGTCGAAAGGGAACGTGTCAACACAGATGCTCGCTAGGGAGCGATTGATGCCCGAGGTACAAACTCGGTTCTGTGAAATGTTCACGGGGAGACGGCCGCGCGCGTTTCATTATCGTGTTGGCTTGGCCATTCTAGGACAGGCCCGCCGCCATGCGCAAGAACCTTTGAGATCTCAAACGTGAGACTTGAGATCTCAAAGGTGAGATCTAAGATCTCAAACAGGTTCGGCTTCGACGATGCTGGTCGGCAGATCGGTCGGAATCACGCGCACCAATTTGAGGCCGGCGGCGGCGAAAAGTTCAGCAAATTCCCGCTCCGTTCTTTCTTTCCCACCGGTCATCACCAGCATGTTCAGATCGAAAAACTTCGAGAAGTCAGGCTGGTCGCCCTCGGGCACGACGGCGTCGACGACGATCACGCGGCCGTTCTGCGGCACCTGACTGCGGATGTTCTTGAGGATCCGAACGGCACGTTCATCGTCCCAATCGTGAATGATCCATTTCATGATGTAGGCGTCGCCGCCTGCCGGCACCGACTGGAAGAAATCGCCGGAAACGGTTTCGCACCTGTCGGCGAGACCCGAAGTTTCAATTTTCGGACGGGCACCCGAGATCACTTCCGGGGCATCGAACAGCACTCCCTTAGCTTGCGGGTTGGCTTTGAGAATCGACGTAATCAGCCCGCCATGACCGCCGCCAATATCAACAACTTTGTTGAATCGCGAGAAGTCGTAAAGGGACGTGATTTTTTCGTTCACGACCGCCGTCATGCCGCTCATTGAGTCGTTAAAAACGGCGGCATCTTCGGGGTTCTTTGCGAAGTACTTCCAAATGTCCATGCCGAAGTGGTTGTCAAAAGCGATCTCGCCGGTTTTCACGCTGTGCATCAGGTTGCCCCAGGCCGGGTAGTGTTCCTGGCCGAGCTCGGAGACGACGAACCAGCGCATTGAGCCGGGCGCCTCGGTGACGAGAAGTTCGGACATGGGCGTCAGGGCGAACCGGTTTCCTGTTTCCGACCGGAAGATGCCGCTACTCGCGAGCGCCCGCAGCAGGCGATAAAGCGAAGGTGCGTGCGTTTGGGTTGATTCTGCGAGTTCTTCGACGGTACGTGGGCCTGACTTCAGCAAATCCGGAATGCCGAGTTTGGCCGTAATGTAAAGTGCGCGAGACATCCAAAAGTTGCTGATGATTTGCAGCATCTGGGCTGGTGCTGGCATCTCATTCTGTTTTTCAATTGCGGGTGCGGTCACTAGCGTTCTCCTTGTTCTCAAACTGTGGAAAACTTTCCTCCTCAACTGGGGAAACTTTCCTCTTATAAACGCGTGATATACTCGCGAATCGGTTCAAATCCGGATTAAGCAATGGCTGAGTTCATAGTTAGACTGGGAACGCCTGCGGGCGAGGTGGTGACGCGCACGGTCGAAGCCGCGGGGATTCATGAAGCGCGGGCGCGACTCGAACGCGAGGGTTTTCGTGT
>DASRIM010000450.1:0-3954 GCA_035649995.1 Pyrinomonadaceae bacterium
GCGCACCACCTTCTCGAAGTAGTCGTCGATCGACAGTCCCTGTTCCGATTGCGGAATCGGGTATTGCGGAAGGTAGTTCACGTTCTGGGGCAGCTTGATGTCGCAGCGTTCCGCGATGTCGACGGTGCGCGTCAGCGCTTCCGGAAGCTCGTCGCCGAAGATGCGCCACATCTCTTCTGCGGAGCGGACGTAAAAATTCGGACTCACATAGCGCAGACGATTGGTGTCGTTGACAGTCTTGCCGGAGCCGATGCACAGCAGGACGTCGTGAGCGCGTGCGTCGTCCGGCATCAGGTAGTGCGCGTCGTTGGTGGCGACGAGCGGCACGCCCGTTCGCTTCGAGAGTTCGACGAGCGGTTTGCGGATTCGGTTTTGCGGCTCGAGTCCGTGTTCCTGAATCTCGAGGAAGTAGTTCCCTTTTCCGAAAATCTCTTCAAACTCGATCGCCGCCTTCGCCGCCTCATCACACTTGTCCGCCGCCAGCATCGCAGAAGGCCAACCCGACATACACGCAGAGAGACCGATCAGTCCTTTGCTGTGTTCAGCGAGCAGCTCTTTGTCGATGCGCGGTTTGTAATAGAAGCCTTCGGTGTATGCCTTCGACGTCAGGCGCACGAGGTTTTGGTAACCCTCGTAGTTCTGGGCCAGGAGGATCAGATGAAAGTTTGCCTTCTCTCCGGGCGCGGCCGCGGCCTTCTCTTTGCGGCTGCCGCGAGTGATGTAAGTCTCGCAGCCGATGATGGGCTTCACGCCCTTGTACTTCATCGCGTTGTAGAAGGAGATCGCGCCGTACATGTTGCCATGGTCCGTCATGGCGCACGCCGTCATGCCCAATTCTTCGAGGCGATTGGAGAGCGGCTTGATTTGAATGGCGCCGTCAAGAAGGCTGTAATCAGTATGAAGATGAAGGTGTACGAATTGGCGATCCTGCATTCCTATTCCCATTCGATGGTTGATGGAGGCTTGGAACTAATATCGTAAACGACTCGGTTAACACCGCGGATTTCTGAAACCATCCGGCCCGAGACGCGCGCAAGCAGATCGTGCGGCAGACGCGCCCAGTCGGCAGTCATGCCGTCGACGCTGGTGACAGCCCGAATCGCGATCACGCGTTCATACGTTCGCTCGTCACCCATGACGCCGACTGTCGATACAGGCAGCAGGACCGGAAACGCCTGCCAGACTGAGTTGTACAACTCGGCGAGCCGCAACTCTTCATCAAGGATCCTGTCAGCCGCTTGCACGAGACGAATCTTCTCTTCGGTGATATCGCCGAGAATGCGCACGGCCAATCCGGGACCAGGAAACGGATGCCTGCCAAGTATCTCCTCGGGCACGCCGAGCTCTCGTCCGATCAGCCGCACTTCGTCCTTGAACAGCTCGCGCAGCGGCTCGATCAATTTGAGCTTCATCTTCTCGGGCAGCCCGCCGACGTTGTGATGACTCTTGATCACCGCCGACGGCCCGCGCACGGACACAGATTCGATAACGTCCGGGTACAGCGTTCCCTGGACCAGAAAACCGACGTCGCCAAGTCGGCGTGCTTCCTCTTCGAAGACGTCGATGAAAACTTTCCCGATGCGCTTTCGCTTCTCCTCCGGATCCGTCACTCCGCGCAGTGCTTCGAGAAACAGATGCCCGGCGCGCACGCCGTTGATGTTCAACTTCATGCTCTGCCGCAACAGCGCGAGCGTCGATTCAAACTCACCTTCACGCAACAATCCGTTGTCGACGAAGATGCACGTCTGTCGATCGCCGACCGCCCGGTGGACCAGCGCTGCCGCGACAGTCGAGTCCACGCCGCCTGACAGACCCGACACTACGCGGCCTGTGTCCCCAAGTTGTGCCCGGATGCGTGCGACCTGTTCTTCGATAACGGCTTCGGGCGACCAGTCGCCGCGGCAGCCGCAAACGGAAAACAGGAAATTCCGCAGCACCTGCGCGCCGAGTGGCGTATGCGCGACCTCGGGATGAAACTGTACGCCGTAGATGCCGCGGCTCTCGTTCTCCATCGCGTTGAGCGCGTCGTCAGTCAGGGCGGTAACCTCAAAACCTTCCGGAATCTCAGTCACATGATCGCCGTGACTCATCCAAACGTCCATTTCCGGCGGCAAGCCCTGAAACAACCTGCTGGTGACATCCAGAATCTTTAAACGGGCGTACCCAAACTCGCGGTTCGGCGAAGCGACGACAGAACCGCCGAGCTCGCGGGCGAATACCTGGAACCCGTAACAGATTCCGAGCGACGGGCAGTCGATCGAATCGAGCAATTGCGGATGAGGTTTGGGCGCGGTCTCGTCATAAACCGAAGAGGGGCCGCCGGAGAAGATCAACCCCTTCGGCGATCGCGCGTTTATGGCGTCGATTGAAGCGTTGAATGGAAGAATCTCGCAGTAAACGCCTGCTTCTCGAACGCGACGGGCTATTAGCTGTGTGTACTGTGATCCGAAGTCAAGTATTATTACGGTTTCGTGCTGCGGGACGTTACTCAAGTAAACCTCAGCGACTGGTTTTTATGAACGTGAATAGAAGAGTGGCTGATTATACACAAAGGCGAATCGATCCTAAAAAAGTTGCGCTGGTGTTAATTTGCGCGTTATGCGCAACGATCGCGATTGCGCGCCCGAGTTCTGACGCGCTCCTGTCGCAGCCGCTCACAATTCGCTGGCGCTACTCATCGAACGTCACACTCAATCTAACGCCTGCTTTCGACAAAGAACGCATCTACCTGCCGCTTGCGGGCGGAACGATCGTCGCGCTGACAGCGCGCGATGGTCAACTTTACTGGCGTTCCGACATGGGCGGTGAGCTGTCGGCATCGCCCGTTGCCGACGAAACGGCGATCTACGTTGCTTCAGAAACTACGGGTCCAAACACTGAGCCGCGGCGTTCAAGCGGCGCATTACGCGCGCTCAGCCGCGAAAGCGGCGTTACACAGTGGATGACGCCGCTCGTCACGCCGCTGCGAGGCGCACTCGCAACCGGCGGCGGCAAGTTGTTCGGCGGCGGCAGTGACGGCAGGGCTTACGCTTTTGATAAACACACCGGCGGCGTTCTCTGGTCGATACCGCTTTATACACCGTTCGCCAGTCAGCCTGTTTTGAACTCAGGCCGCGTCTACTTCGGCAGCGAAGACGGCACTCTGCTCGCTCTGGAAGAAACTACAGGCCAACTGCTTTGGCGTTATCGAACTAAAGGCGCCATTCGCGGGCCCGTCGCCGTCGACCGGGAAAACGTCTACTTCGGTTCGGGCGATGGTTACGTTTACGCTGTCACCGCTGATAAAGGACGTTTGAAGTGGCGCAAGCGAACCGGCGCGGGCGTTGAAGCTGTCGCACTCGCGGGCAACATGCTGCTCGCCGCTTCGCTCGACAACTTTGCGTATCTGTTGAACGACAAAGGCGCGATGCTTTGGAAGAAGCAGTTGCCGGGAAGAATCTCTTCGCAGCCGCTCACCGTCGACGAAGCGGCGTTATTTACGCCGTTGTCGAGCTCCGCGGCGGTCGTGTTGTCGTTGAAAGACGGGAAGCAGGTCAATTCACTTCCCACTGAAGACGAGCTTACCAGTTCAGCCTCACCAATCCTGGTGGGCGACGCGGTTATCGTCACGACTGAACACGGGTTACTCGCTTTTGCGCGCCCGGCCAGCGCTGCCTCGAAACCTTAACTTCGGCCTACGGGATTCGTTTCGATCTTAGTTTCCGCCGATTCACCGCGCCGCCAAAACATGCTCGCCACGCGCGACAGCAGTCCATACAGGATGTAGCTAATCACGATCGCCAGCAGCACGTACTGCGAATACAGAAAGATCAGCATTCCCACAGCGAGCGCGAGAATGATGATCCGCATGCTGCGCACCCTCGTGCCAACTGTTTTGAAACTCGAGAAACGCAGCGTGCTGACCATCATCACGCTCAACGTTCCCACCAACACCATCAGCAATCCCGAATAGAT
>DASRIM010000451.1:0-4386 GCA_035649995.1 Pyrinomonadaceae bacterium
ATCGGCGTCGCCGTCATCACCAGCACGTCAGGATTCAACCCGCGCGCACGCAGCTCCGCCCGCTGCATCACGCCGAAACGATGCTGTTCGTCGATAATTACAAGCCCGAGACGCGCAAACGCTACGCCTTCCTGAATCAGCGCCTGCGTGCCGACGACGGCGTTGATCTCGCCCTCTCGCAACGCTGTTTGCAGACGGCGTTTCTCGGCAGCGCGCACCGACCCTGTCAACAACTCGACGCGGTACGGCGTCTTCGCGAGCAGTCGCTTGATATTCCGGGCGTGTTGTTCGGCGAGAATCTCCGTCGGCGCCATCAGCGCTGTTTGCAGACCGTTTTCGATCGCCGCGATCATGGCGATGAGAGCGACGATCGTTTTGCCGCTGCCGACGTCGCCCTGCAACAGTCGATTCATCGCGGACGTGGATTTCATGTCGTTGAAGATATCGGCCGTGACCTTCCGCTGCGCTTTCGTCAGCTTGAACGGCAACACGGAGGCGATCGCGTCCTTGACGTCTTTGTCGATCCTGACGCGGACGTCCTTTTCTTCCTTGATGCGGCGGCCGCGTTTCACGCCGATGGCCAGCGTCAGCCAGAAGAAGTCTTCGAAGATCAGCCGCAGGTGCGCCGGGCTGCGTGACTGTTCGTAATCCGACATCGGCGTTTCGGCTGATGGAAAGTGAATCTCGCGCAATGCCTGCGCGCGGCCTATGAGATGGATTCGCTGTCGCAGGTCGGCGGGCAGTGTTTCCTCGATCGCGTCGTCGTCGAGGTGGGCCAACGTGGCGTGCATGATTTCTCGCACGCGTTTCGAGTTGAAGTCGCCGAGTTTGCGATAGACGGGAACGCGACGCGCGACGTGGATCGCCGCCAACGAAGGATCGGGTACGTTTTCTTCGATCTGTTCGGGATCCGGTTCGGCTGCCGGCTGATCATCCTGTTCCGCACCGGCGATGATCTCGAGCTCGTCCGCAGGGCGCTGCAACCGCAGTTTGTAGGCGTGGCGGCGCGGTTCCAACTCCCAGCGGCCGAACGTGATGAAACGTGTTCCGGGAACGAGCTTGGCGGTGTAGTACTTGATGATGTCGTAAGCGCGGCGGCCTGAGACGAACCACCAAACGACGACGTCGCGACCGGTCCTGCCGGCGTCGGCGGCGGAGACTTCGAAGATGTATAGTCTCGCTCTTCCGCCGAAGTTACTCTTGCCGCGCACCGGGTAACCGTGCGCGTGAGTTACAGTAAGATCGAGCGACGCTTCGAGGCCGTCCTGGAGATCGCGGATGGCGGCCGTGCGAGAGCGGTCCTCGTAACGCATCGGGAGATAGGTGAGTAGGTCTTCGACAGTGGCCTCGGAAGCTTTGCGCTTGTGGACCTGAGAGGCGAGCGCGGACGCTAGTTTGCGCGAAGGACTCTCAGCTAGTCGTGCGATGCGAAACTTGTGAAGATCCTCGACCGGAGTGTCGAGGGAGATGGCGCTGGGCATCGCCGGGATCATAGCATAGCGCCCGCGAGGAGACGGCAACCGCGGATTTTGTGCGATAAGGGGGAAGGCATGGAATACGAAAGGGTATCGGATATCACGCGCGATGCGTTGAAGGAGTTGCGGCACGGTTTGCTACGGCTGCACAAGACCCTGCTGGACCTCGAACGGCGCGGATACGAGCGGGCACGCGGGCGGATTGGCAACAGTTACGAGTTTCTACAGTTGGTCCTGAAAGATCCGTGGTTCGACTGGCTGCACCGTCTTTCGGAGCTCATCGTCCAGATCGACGAGACGTTAGACACGCGCGACTCCGACACGCCTTCTACCGAAGAAGACGCCAAAGCCCTCGTCGCGCGCGCGAAGAGTCTGCTGGCGCCGTCCGAAACGGGAAGCGAGTTTCAGAAGAATTACTTCCTTGCCCTCCAGCAGTCACCGGACGTGGTGCTGCTGCATGCGGAGATGATGAGGTTGTTAGGAAAGTAAGAACACAGGTCAGCCGAAGATGTCGCGTACCTTGTCGACCAATTTCTTGTCCGTGAGATCCTTGGTTTCGATGTCGGCTAACTGTTCGAGTAAGCGACGCTGTTCGCGCGTGAGGCTCGTCGGCGTAATCACGGTCACTGAAACAAACATATCGCCTCGGCCGCGTCCGCCAAGCGCGGGCATTCCCTTCCCTCTCAAACGAAACACCGTTCCGGTTTGAGTGCCCATCGGAATCTTGAGTTTCTCCTCGCCGTCGATCAGCGTCTTGACCGTCAACTCAGCCCCAAGCGCGGCTTGCGCAAACGTGATCGGAACCGCCTGGTACAGATTATGCGCCTGCCGCTCAAACTGCGCGTGCTCGGAAACGTGGATCACGACGTAAAGATCGCCCGCCGCGCCGCCCTGCGTCCCGGCTTCACCTTCACCCGGCACGCGAAGGCGCGAACCAGTCTCAACGCCCGCGGGAACCTTGACCTCCATCTGCTTCTCACGCTCGACGCGCCCAGCGCCGTTACACTTCGGACACGGGTTCTTCACCACGCGCCCGGCGCCGCGACACACGTGACACGTGCGCGCAACGGAGAAGAAGCCCTGTTGATAACGAACCTGCCCGCTGCCGCTGCACGTGGTGCAGGTCTCGGGCTGAGTGCCCGAGGCAGCGCCCGAACCTTTACAGGTGTCGCAACTCTCCAGACGCGGAATGCGCAACTGCGCCGTCATGCCGTTAGCGGCGTCTTCGAGCGTGATCTCCAAGTCGTAACGGAGATCGGCGCCGCGTTGTGCCGCCGTTCGGCGCGAACCACCGCGGCCGCCCCCAAACACGTCGCCAAAACCAAACAGGTCTCCAAGAATGTCTTCAATTCCACCAAACCCGGGCGCGCCCCACGAACCGGCACCGGCGCTGCTCGAAACTCCCGCATGACCGAACCGGTCGTAACGCTTCCGCTGTTCGGCATTCGACAACACACCGTAAGCCTCGGCGGCTTCCTTGAACTTCTCTTCCGCAGCCTTGTCGTTGGGGTTCTTGTCCGGGTGAAACTTGATCGCGAGACGCCGGTAGGCCGTCTTCAGCTCCTGATCCGTGGCCGTGCGGCTAACGCCAAGCACTTCATAATAGTCACGCTTACTCATTCAGTTCTCTTTTATAGCCTCTTAAAAATACTACTTTGATTGCGAGGACACTAGACTTCACTGGCGGTCGCATCAGGATTCAGCATCGCGTTTGTGAGTTGCCCTGCGACGCGCTCCAGCTTGTTCGTCACGATGTTCAGATCTTCAACCTTCTCTGAAATTCCCGCGGCTTCCGCCTCCTTGAAAACCGTCTCCGCGTTGCCTTGATCGATCTTCGAAAGCAGACCGCCGTACTCAGTAAACGACTTCTTCGTGTTTCTGAGCAAGGACTCGAGCCTCGTTTTCAAGACCAGCACTTCCTTGGCGGCGCGGTCGCTATCGGCAAAGTCTTCAGCCTCCCGGATGAGGCGGTCGATCTCGTCCGGCGACAGACCGGAAGTCGGCGTGATGCGCATCTGCTGTTCGCGTCCCGTCGTTTTGTCCTGCGCCGACACGGAAACGATCCCGTTGCCGTCTACTTCAAACGAGACCTCGATCTGCGGCACGCCGCGCGGGCTCGGCGGGATTCCGACCAGCTCGAATTTTCCAAGCGAACGGTTACCCTGCGCGATCTCGCGCTCGCCCTGCAAGACGTGAATCTCAACGGATGACTGATTATCGACAACGGTTGTAAACGTCAGGCTGTTTCGTAGCGGGATCGTCGAGTTGCGCTCGATGATCTTGGTGAACAAGCCGCCGCGCGTCTCGAGACCCAGACTCAGCGGCAGCACGTCGAGCAGCACGATGTCTTTGACTTCCCCGTTCAGAACGCCGCCCTGAATCGCGGCGCCCATGGCTACCACTTCATCCGGATTGATTTCCGCCGACGGTTTGCGGCCGAAGATCTTCTCGACCGTGCGCTGGACGATCGGCGACCGAGTTTGACCGCCGACGAGGATCACCTTGTGAATGTCGGCCGCTTGCAGGTTCGCGTCTTTCAACGCCGTCTGACATGGCTCGACGGTCTGTTCGACGAGGTCCTCGACCAGCGATTCAAACTGTTGTCGCGTCAGGTTCTTGTTGAAGTGCTTCGGGCCGCTGGCGTCCGCCGCGATAAACGGCAGGTTGATGTTCGTTTCGAGCGTTGAAGACAGGTCGCACTTCGCGCGTTCCGCGACTTCCTTGAGACGTTGCAACGCGAGCCGGTCCTGGCGCAGGTTGATTCCGGTGTCGGCGAGGAACTGTTCCGCCATCCAGTTCATGATGCGTTCGTCGAAGTCTTCGCCGCCGAGGAACGTGTTTCCGGACGTCGACAGCACTTCGAACACGCCGTCGTTCATTTCCAGAATGGAGATATCGAACGTGCCGCCGC
>DASRIM010000452.1:0-5135 GCA_035649995.1 Pyrinomonadaceae bacterium
CGTCAAACATCGCGCGGAAGATCCCGGCCTCGCGAAACTCTTTGAACACATGCTCGGGAAACGCGCCACTCTCGTCGTACTCAGCACGCGTTGGCACGATGTGCTTCTCACATAGCGCCCGAGTCGTCGTCAGGAACTGCTGCTCTTCTTTTGAAAGCTGAAAATCCAGGAAGCAGGGCTGCTGCATTCTTTACTCCGCAAATCTATTCGACTCGCAACGTGATGGTCGGCTCAGTATTGGCGGCCTTTCGTGCCGGTGAATAGCTCGCAAGCACCGCGCAAACCAGGAATATCAACGTAACCCCCACGAACGTTATGAGGTCCGTCGGCGAGATGCCGTACAGCAGGCTGGACATCAAACGCCCGACTCCAAAGGCGCCCAACAAACCGATCGCAATCCCGATCGACGCCATGAGCAATCCCTGTTTCAGCACTAGCTTGAAAACGTCGCTTTGCTGAGCGCCGAGCGCGAGGCGAATGCCCATCTCTTTCCGTCGCAGAGTAACTGAATACCAGATGACGCCGTAGAGCCCCGTCAGCGCGAGGATCAGTGCGAGCACTCCGAAGACGCTGGTGAACGCGGCGGACATGTGCGCGCTCAGCAACGATCTCGACATGTGTTCTTCCATCGTCTTGACGTCGAAGACCGGCAAAAGTCGATCGAAAGCCTGGAACTGGTTGCGGACCGGGGCGATCAGGTTCTTCGGGTCACCGGCCGTGTGTACGACGAGCGTTAAATACTCCGACGCGTAGTTTTGATTGTAAGGCAAGTAAAGATAAGGACGCGGATTCTCGGCAATCGTTCGATACTTGCCGTCCTGCGCTATCCCGATGACCTCGTAAAAGTCTTTCGATTCGTCCAGGCGAACACGCCTGCCAATCGCGTTCTGGTTGGGCCAGAAACGCTTCGCCATTGTCTCGTTGACGATTACGACTTTGAGCGTCTCCGGCGTGTCGGTGTCGGCGAAATCGCGTCCCTGCACGAGTCGTGTATTGACGGTTTCGAAGTAGCGCGATCCGACGATGCTGCGAAGCACTGGAACCGGTTCTGTCGTGGGATCGCTTCCTTCGATAACGACGTCGGCGGAGTTGGAAATGAAATCGAGCGGTGGCGGGCTGACCACCGTGGCTGATACCACTTGCGGGAGTCCTCTCACCTGATCGAGCAGATGCCGGTAAAGTGCGCGGCCGCGCGCTTCGTCGTAGCCCTGAAGACTGGGGTCGAAGGATACGAGCAATCTGTTGTTGACCTCGAAGCCGGGATTGATGTGCTGTACTCCCTGCATGCTCCTGACGAACAATCCGGCAGTGACGAGCACCACCATCGAGACGGCGACCTGGGCGACCACGAGCATGTTGCGCAGGCGTCCCTTGCCCGGCCCGCTCGTCCCGCGCGCACCTTCGGTATTGAGAATCGAGGCCAGGTTTATTTTCGTCAGTCGAAGTGCCGGGAGAAGGCCGAAGATCAAACCGGCGAGCAGCGAGATAACGACCGTAAAAATCAGCACTCGCCGATCGAGTGAAAGATCAAATTGAAACGGAATATCGGTCGGCAGTTTGATCGCCCCGATGAGCCTTCCAGCCAAAACGGCAAGCGCCAAACTAACTATGCCGCTCAGCAACGCGAGGATCAGGCTCTCGGTAAGCAGTTGCCTGATCAACCGCCAGCGGCTCGCACCCAACGCCAATCGCACGGAAACCTCTTTGCGACGCGCCGAAGACTGCGCCAGCAGCAAATTAGCGACGTTCACGCAGGCAATAAGCAAGACGAGCCCCACCAGCCCCATGAAGATAGCCGCCGCCAGCGACAAGGCGCCCGCAGCCTCGGGCTCAGGCCGCGTATCCTGTTCACGAAAAAGCGTGGTGGTTATGTTTTCATTCGTCTTCGGATACTGCTGCGCGAGTTGTTGGGCCAGCGTACCCATGGACATCTTCGCCTGTTCGAGGTTGGCGCCCGGCTTGAGCCGGCCCATCACTTTCAACCAGCGGTTATCGCGCTCAGTCAACATGTTCTCCGAAGCCGGAGACGTCTGTTTCTGCTGCATCATCGGCACCCAGAGCATGGGATTGAAGCCGACGTAAAAGATCCCGTGAAACTCTTTCGGGGCGACGCCGATCACGCTGTAGGTCTGACCGTTGAGGCTGATAGTTTTTCCCGCGATGTTCGGATCGCCTTGAAATCGCTGTTGCCAGAAGTTGTAACTGAGAACGGTAACCGGATGCGCGCCTGGAGTTTTATCGTCCTCCGGGGTAATGGTTCGGCCCAGCGCCGGCTTGACGCCGAGCATCTCGAAATAATTGCCGGTGACGATCTCGCCCCAGACGCGTCCGCTCTCTTCGCCGGTGCTGAGGTTCAAAGGCAGGGCCGAATACGCGATCAAACCGGAGAAGACCTGGTTTTGATCGCGATAGTCGATATAGTCAGGATAGGAGACGCTGCTTAGCCCTTCGGCTTTCTGTTTTTGAGTGTAGACGACGACGAGCTCTTCGGGTTTCTCGACCGGCAGCGGGCGCGCCAGTACCGCGTTCACGAGGTTGAACGTAGCGGCGTTCACACCAATGCCGAGCGCCAGCGTGATGACAATTAACGCGACAACGCCAGGCCGCTTTCGCATCATGCGAATCCCGAAGCGAATATCCTGTAACAGCTTTTCCATCCGATGAGCCTCCAACCGAGGACGCGACCCCTCTGTTTCTTTCCGCGCTACAAGCCGGAATATGGATCGGTCTCACTGACACGACAGGTGAAAGTCGAAACTGTTCTTCTCAAACTGCTCTTCGAATTCGGAGAGGTCTGGAGAATAGCGGAAGGGAGGCTTCCATGTTCGCAGTACGGCTCCCACGTCTTTTAAACCATTACCAGTAAGGACCACTAACACACTTTCGTCGGACCTGGCGCGTCCCGTTTGGCCACACTTTATGAGGCCTGCGAATGCAGCAGCCGACGAGGGTTCGACGAATACTCCTGTGGCGCGGGCCAGTTCGCCCGCGGCGGTGAGGATTTCGTCGTCCGATACCTTAACACCAAAACCTTCCGATTCGCGTATCGCGCGAATGGCCTTTGTCGCATCGCGTGGCTTACCGACGCAAATGCTGTCCGCAATCGTGCGCGCCTCGTCTCCGGACGCCGGCGCATCGCCATTCAGCATCGTGACGATCGGCGAGGCATTCTGCGCTTGAACTCCGATCATCTGCGGCAGCCGCTCGATAAAGCCGAGCTGATAAAGATCGCAAAAGCCTTTCCACAGTCCCCCGATAATACAACCATCTCCCACGGATACGAATACTTTATCGGGCACTTGCCAGTTCAACTGTTCCGCTATCTCCAGCGCTGCGGTCTTCTTACCCTCGGTCATGTAAGGGTTATAGCCGGTGTTGCGCTGGTACCAGTCAAACCGGCGCGAGGCCGCGAGACAGAGATCAAACGCCTCGTCGTACGTTCCGTCAACCAGCGCGATACTCGCGCCATACACCTGCAACTGCGCGAGCTTCGCCGGCGGCGTGTTGCAAGGTACGAAGATCACCGACTTCATTTGCATGCTGGCGCACATGCCCGCCAACGCGCTGCCGGCGTTGCCCGACGAAGCCGTCGCGATGACGTCTTTTCCCGCCTCGCGCGCCTTGACGACTGCCAGTGCGCTCGGCCGATCCTTGAGCGATCCGGTTGGGTTGCGCCCTTCGTCTTTGATCAGCAGTTTGCCGACGCCGTATTCATGGGCCAACCGCGGGCAGTCGTAAACGGGCGTCCAGCCAGGCGCAAGCGGCGGCACCGCGGATGTCTCGGCGATTGGAAGCAGCGCGCCATAGCGCCACATCGTCAGATCGCGATTGGCTGCGAGCGACTGCTTTGTGAATCGCTTGCCGATCCGGTCATAGTCGTACACGATGTCGAGATTGCCGTCGCAGTCGGGGCAGACATACTCGACTTCGGAGATGCTAAAGGTGCGCGAACACTCGACGCACACGAAACCAAGAACGTTATTCATTGGCGACCGCCTGTTGTAATTCCATCGCCGTGAGCTCACTCTGCTCGAGCACGGCATTCAGTTTCGCTGCCAGAACTTTCACATGCGGCTCTCGCGCAATCGACGCATGCGTACCCGGCACGGTATAGACCGTCACAGGCTGCGTAGATAACGCGCGCCATCCTAACGTCTCGTCGTCGGAAGCGACGTTCGGGCCGGCAGCGTCGGGAGTGTCCGCGCGAAATAGCGTGATCGGTCCAGGATAAGTTTTGAACTGATAGTTCATCATCACGCGTATGCGTGCCTTGAAGATGTTGACGGAACGATTGATCCACGAGATCGGGACATCGGCGGGTACGAGTTGCGCCGCTTTCAATTGCGCGGAAACATAGCTCAACTGTTCCTGTGAGTTGAAAGGCCGCAAGTCTTCCGCTTTTATGTTCAGCCCTGACTCGTCGCAGAGAATCGCCAGTAGCTCGGCGTCGTCTGCTCGACCCAGATCGTCAAAAGCCGGCCCCGTATCGAGAATAGCGAGAAGGGCGACTTCCCTGCCCTGTCTGCGGAGTTGCTGGGCCATCTCAAACGCGACGAAACCACCGAACGACCAGCCGCCCAGAAAATAAGGACCTTCCGGCTGGACGCTCACCAGCGTCTCCACGTAACGTGCGGCCATCTCTTCCAGAGGAGCCTCGAAATCTGTTTGCTCCTGGAGCTCGTTGCCTGGAAGCGTATTCAGATCCTGGAATCCGTAGAACGGCCGGTCGACGCCCATCTGCTGCGCCAACGGCAGATAACAAAGAACGTTACCGCTGCCCGGATGCACGCAGAAGAAAGGTAGTTTCGAACCTGACGGCTGAATCGGAACCAGTGACGTCTGTTTACTGCCGCCCGACTCGCGCATCAGCATCGCCGCCAGGCGTTCGATAGTGCCGGCCTCGATCAGGCTCGCCAGTGGAAGCTCATAGCCGATGCGCTTGCGTATCTGTGCGAGTAAACGAACGGCAAGCAGCGAATGGCCGCCGAGATCGAAAAAGTTCTGAGTAACCCCGACGCGCTCGAGCCCTAAAAGCTGCTGCCAGATTTCCGCGAGTTGCAGTTCCCAATGGTTCCGCGGCGCGACATACGCTCCGACGTTGCGGCGGAACAGATCCGGTTTCGGCAACGCCTTGC
>DASRIM010000453.1:0-4060 GCA_035649995.1 Pyrinomonadaceae bacterium
CGGCGACGGCTGTGGCGTACTTCGTTTTCACCCAGAACTTCTGACCGAAGCGCGACACAGGCGCCGTAACGATGCGTTCCGAAAAACCTTTCTGATCGATCTGCGCGACGTCGTAAACACGGAGCCCGCCCTCGCCCGCGGCAACGTAGGCGTACTCGCCGCGTAACTGCACCTGCAGCACACGCGGATTTCCAACGTGCTCGTAAAACGTCTTCAACTCGCTGCCGCCACGCACGAACTTTTCGTAATTCGATGGATACGCAATCTTGTGCAGCGTACTGCCAAACACCGCTTGCGGCTCTGTCTGTTCAGTTGCGACGACGACGTCGAGTGAATGATCCGCGGCGACATAAACGTAACGGCCCATGAAGTTGACGAAGTTGGTGCCCTGCAACAACAACTGCGCGAGCCACGCGTTGTTGTCGTTCTTCGCCGAGACGTGGCAGTCGCTGCACTGCTTCGTCTCCGTCGATCGGACCGTGTGCGGCACGTGCGTGTTGAATGCCTGTCCGGCAAAACCTTCCGCCGACGTGGTCTGCTGTTGAGAGTAGATCCACTCGCGGTTCTGGTTTTGCGAACTCACGAGCACGGCCGACGACGAGCGCACGGGCGCGACGCGCTTTCCGGTGACGGTCCCATCGCGGCCCAGCATGAAAACGTCGTCGCGCAACACCTGGAAGTTGTACTGCGTGTAGTTGCGCGTGTCGCCGCCCTCGTTGTGACGGTTCGGCATCTTGCGATTCGCCTGCATCGACAAATGACAACCAAAACAGCTCGTCATCCACGATGAATGGCAGGCGACGCAAGTCATGTCGTTGTCGCGGTGCGCGAGTTGGTTCGCGTCGGATGGAACGTCGCCCCACGTCGCGTTGTCTTTGCGAATCGTCTTCGCGTAGCGCGACTTCAGGTTGTAGTCGCGGCTGCCCTCGGTGACAGTGTCGACCGTTTGCGGCACGCGCCACCAGCGGCCCGGAACGACCATCGAGTTCTGCATGATGTCGCCGGTCTTGAGATCGACGTCGCGTCCCGCGGCGTCTTTCCGTTTTCGATCGCGCGTCACGCGCTGGAAGAGCGGGACGCGTGTTCCTTCCTGATCGCGAACACGAATGCGCGTCAGGTCCTGGCCCAGCAGCGGTTGATTCTGGCTCTTGCGACGCTCAGCGGCAGCGCCTGTCACCGTCGAGGCGGCGGGACCGGACGTAAAGAGCGTCGCCTTTCGTTGAATCGTGCCGTGACAGTCTTCACACGCGATCTCGATCGACGCGCGCGGCTCGTTGTAGAGATTGCCGTCGCCGTGCGAGTCCTGGCGGAAGTGGCAATCGACGCAGTGCATTCCGCGTTCAAGATGAATATCGTTCAGGTGAACTGCCTTATTGAACTTCTGTGGATCGTCAGGCGCGACGACGTTTCCCTGCGCGTCGAGCAGGTTGCCTTTGCGATCGCGTTTGTAGACCTTGCGAAACAGCCAACCGTGCCCGTGTGAGTCGGCAAACTGCGTGTTCCGCAGCAGCGCGTTGAAATCGGCGGTGCCGGTCTTCTGTAGAAAATCGAAATCGGACCACAACCCGCGCAGGCTCGAGCCCTCGGGATTGCGATTCAGCTTCTGCTGTTCTTCATCCTGGCTCGGATTGTGTTGCTTCGCTGGATACAGCTTCGTGCCGTCGCTTTCGTTGTCCCACCACGTCAGGCCCATGTAGCTGGCCACCATGTTCGTGCCGGGGTGCATGTGGCAGACCATGCACTGCGAGCTCGGGATCTGGCTCGTAAACTGGTGCTTGATCGGATGGCCCGACTCATTCTTCGGGACACTCTTGTCGCCGGTCTGCGACCAGCCGAGATTGCCTGCCTGATGATAAGTCGCCGAATGCGCCGGATCGCGATCGTTCGCGTAAATGACGTGACACGCCGAACAACCGGAAGAGCGGTAGTCGCCGGGATGATCGTTCGTGCCGAGATAGTTCAACGTCGGATCCAGCAGCCGTGTCTTTTGCAGACCGAGAAATACGGGATCGGTTCTTTGTGCGGTGCCGAAGCCGCGCGGGCTTAGGCCCTTGTCGGGCTTGCCAGGCTCTTCTTCTTTGTCAGGCAGGCCGACTTCCAAACGTCGCTTGCCGCCGCGCTCGAACACGCGCAACACGTTGCCGGGTTGTGAGATCTCCCAGCGCGGGATCGGTTCGATCAGACTCAGAAAACCTCTGACGCGGCGTTCTTCTTCAGTCGTCGTTTGCAGCAGCGTTTGCGGTTCGCCGTTCTCGCTGTAGCTCTCGCCGAAACGCGGATCTTTCAAATGGAAACTGCCGTTGTTGTAGAGCGCCGCGCCCCAGAGCATCGCGCCATGCGTCATCATGCTGCGCGGCACGTTGCGCGATTCGACTTCATGACACGACGAACTCCCGCACGTTCGCGCCGCCACGCGCAGGTCGCCCGGGTTGACGAACCGAACGTACTCCCAACTCTCGCGATTCCAAAGGACGTTCGACTTGCTGGAAAACTTCCGACGGACGTGCGCTTCGTCTTTGACGGTCGCAACCGGATTACCGCCATGACACGCCGTGCAACTCAAGCCGACCGCATCTTTTCCGTCTTTCAGTTTGTCCAACGTCTCGGTGGTCCCATACTTGTGCATTGGCTCGATCAAACCGTGACACGAGACGCAGCCCTCGACTTTCACTTGGACGGCGAAAACGAAAAGTAGAATTATTAACATCCGCGTTAGAACACCAATTTGGCCTGCGCAAACACCGAATAAAGCATCTTGTTCGGACTGATCACATTCGGCTGACAGAAGTCTTCGACGCCCGGCGGACAGTTGCGATTCGCGTCGGTGAATATGTCGCGAAACCCGCGTCCCGTTTGCAGCGCCGCGGCGCCGAAGGTCATCGTGAAGTTGTTAATCAAGAACGGCCGGTACGCGACGCCAACACTATAGTCGAACCCGATATCGTGCCGGATGCGATTCTGAAACAGCACCAACTCCAGCGGCTCAGTGCGATGAAACCGCAGATAATTTGCATTGAAGACGGCCTTGATGCGTTGTGTCACCTCAACATCAAGACCAGCGTTGTAAATGAAAATACCCGGATTGACGAAGTTTGCCTGTCCCTGAATCTTGCTGCTCCGCAAACTCGGCAACAAGCTGTTTGGTTGGACCAGAGCTACGCCGGTCTGCGTCAGTCGAATCCCGTTTCGCACCCAGAACGAGAACTGCCCGCCGGCGAAATTCGGATCGTCGAAGATCGCGTCAAACCCCGAACCGCGATCGTCAGTCGGATTGCTGTCGCCCTGCGCGAAGAAAAACGAGCCCTTAAACCGCAGATAGTCGCGATCGACTGACGCTTCAGCCGCCGCCATGTGCGACCGCACGTCGAGACGACGGCCGGCGATCGGGTTGTGCTCGTCGTGTCCGAACGCGAAGTAGTACGAGTGCGAGAGATTCAAACGGCCCAGGTGCCCGTCGCCGCTGAAACCAGCGTAACCGACCTTCACAGCATGCGGCCGCACGTCGCCGATCGGCGCGGGACGGACCAGGAAACCGTTGCGATCGAACTCAATCGTGCGGCGATCGTCGTTGTAGTGAAAACTTCCCTGGATCGTGTATCCCTTGCGGATGAAATCCTGCCTGAAGACGTTGGCGATGTAAACGTTTTGATGGCGCGTGTCGAACCGGTTCAAGCCGCTGTTCGTGTCCTTTTCCAGCATCGAAAAGTACGCGCCGTTGAACTGAACGCGGTTGTTGTCCAGGGCGCCAAATACGCGGGCGCCGAGATTGTTGTCGGAGAAGATGAACCCGCGAAAGTCCGAGACAAATGGTTGAATTCCCGCGCGCACGGAGACGAAATCGTAATTCGCGTTGACGTCGGCCAGCTTCACTTCGCCAAACGCTTCTTCGAGCGACGCGTGCCAGTCGGTACGGTTCGCGCCGCGGCGGACGTCGATGTTGACGACGCCGTTTTCGCGAGCGTCGAGATAGTTCGGAACGCTCAACGTCGGCGAGAACTTGATGGCCCAATCGCGTGGTTTGAACGTGGTGTCGCCGTGGAATAGTTCGAAACTGAACTGG
>DASRIM010000454.1:0-4236 GCA_035649995.1 Pyrinomonadaceae bacterium
GTCTCTGACGACTTGCCGGTGAGCTCGTAATCAAGATTGACGTCGGCGATGTCAAACGGGATGTGCTCTTCGGCGTGCCAACTGAACGACTCCTGCAGCTCTTCCTGGCTCATCTGCGGCAGCACGATGTTCTTCACGATCACCGAATGGCCGCTGACGCCGGCGGCGACTCGATTGGTGCGAATCTGGTGTTCGCTGAAGATGTGCGCGATCACGTTGGAGACGTTTTTGAGTTCCATGATCTGACCGTCGACGATCGTGTCGGTTTGAAGGTTTTCGAAGCCGAGGTTGAGAAGCTGCAGGTTCGATCCTTTTTTGCCGAGCTCAACTGCCTTGACGGAACTGGAGCCGATGTCCAGACCAACGAGGTTCTTTTTTCCAGCGCCTCTTTTGAACATGTTAGTTATTCCTCGCGACGGCAACGCGCAGCTTGTTTTGCAGACGAAGCCGGGCACGGGCTTTTCGTGCGCGCGGCAGTTGTCGTTTGACGATCCTGGCGGCGACAGAGTCGGGGTTTGAAGTTTTCAAGGTAGTGGTCCCTTTATCGTCTGGGTTGGGGGTCGGGAAACCAAATCGCATGGCAAGTGACCTGGCGGGAGTCAACAGGGAATCATCGGAGAAGTCTGCGGCAGGAATGAACATTCGGAAACCCAGCCAAGTTGGTTACGACCAACTTCCGTAGGCTTTGCGACCTCCGCTCGCGCGAAGTGTGCCTTTCTCGTGCTCCAGTGTTTTCGCGGGACTTACCGCGGGTTAGAAACCAGGTAGGGCACCCGGCAAACGGCACCTTTCGCCGTTAACCTGTGTGAGAGTACCTTAATGGGCTAAACAATGTCAACCGCTATTTTTCTTCGTTTAACTCGTTGATGTGGCAGGGTTAAGGTTGGAAATTGGTCCATCTTTCGAGGTGTTTTTGGAACTGATCGGTCAGGATTCCAATTTCTCCAGAACGCTGGTGATCACGTTCGGGTCGTCCTTCACCTTCACCGTTTTGGCGGGAACGCCGGCAACAATGTGATGGCGCGGCACATGTCGCGTGACTACCGAATGACTGCCGATAATCGCGTGATCTTCGACCTGCATCCCGGCCAGCACTGTGGCGTGATAGGTCACTCGCACGCCGTTTCCGAGACGCGTGCGCGGTGTGTAGATTTGGTGAATGTCGTAGATGTCGTGACTATGAGAGTAGATATTGGCGTAATCCGAGATCGATACATCGTCGCCGATGTCGATTCCGCCGCGGTCGTCGAGCAGCACGTGACGGTGAATGACGACGTTGTTGCCGATCGTCAGGTTGTAGCCGAACGACCATTCGACGTACTGCCAGCACTTAAAGTTCTCGCCGACGTGTTTGAAGATCAGCGGCGCGAGCATTCTGCGGAAGCGATGTGCGAACAGGGCGTTCACGCCGAGCGGCGAACGATCAAACATCTGCCACAGCCAGATGAACGGCTTTCGCTCGTTATAGAGTTTCGCATCGATGTCTAAATAGTACTCGGGCTCGGTGGTGACGTTTCTCGGATCGAGATTGTGGAAAGCGGCGCGTGCCGGCAGTGACAGACCGTCCTCCGTCGCGAGGGTCCCAAAGAAGATCTGGAACAGCGTTTCGCGGACGACGTCGTTTGGATCTCGCCGTCCGTCAGTCAACGAGTTCTCTAGTTCGAGTAGAAAACTCTCGTAGTCCTGTTCTGCTAACGCCTGGGCAGATAATTGACGATAAGTCATAGGGGTGAAACGCGCTCAAAGTAACACAGGTCTTCTCCCGCTTGCCAGCGTTTCCTTGGAAATGTAATGTCCTATTCTGAAAATCCGTGTTATGAAACTTTTCCGCACCACTCTTATATTAATTCTCCTTATTTTACTCATAGGGGCCGTCTTCCTGTGGTTTAACCGGCCGGATAAAGTCGATCTGGCGACCTACGCACCCGCCGATTCCCTGCTCTACGTTGAATTGAATAGCCCATCGGAAGTGGCTCGCGCGATACAGAACAGCGACGTGTGGAAGGCGGCGGCGCCGATTACGAAAAGCAACACGGGTTCGGGGAACAAGCTCGCCGCGGCAGCAGCGGAAGCCGGGCTCGGACCGATCGAGGCAGTGCTGTTTGCGCGTGCGCAGATCGCGCTCGTTGTCGTAGGTCTCAATACGTCGCAGGAGAACGACGTGCTGCGCGTGAAACCGGAAGTCGCGCTGGTCGCGGAGACTCACACGGCGAGGTGGCGCACGAAGCCGGCCGTGATCGCGGCGGTCAAACGTTTAGCGGGCTTTGCGTATGGCGCGTCGAATTGTAGCGAACGAACCGCGGATGCTGAGTATGTTGAATGCTCGGTGGCGGGCGGCGAGCGCAAGATCCTCGCGGCGATCGATGACACGCTCGTCGTCGTCGGCAACACGGAGAACGCGGTGCGCAGTTGTTTGGAGGCGCGGCGCGGGACGCGTCCGAGTATTTTGACGGATCCGGAACTGGTGCGGGTGCGCTCGAGCCTCGCGTCGGATAAGCCGCTTGCTTTCGGTTACATCTCGGCCGGTAACTCGGCGAAGTTGTTTTCGTGGGCCGCTCCACTCTGGATGGGCCGCGCGCCCGGCGATGAGCCGTTCCAACAGTTACTCACGGTCAGCGCGGGTAAGATCCTGCGCGGCGTTGCGTGGACCGCGGTCTCGACTGGCCGCGGGATTGAAGATCGCTACCTGTTCTCGCTGGAGCCTGACGTCGTCTCGCGTCTTCAACCTGCGTTTGAAACTGCGGAACGAGATGAGAATTTCTGGAAGCTGGTGCCCGGTAGTTTTCAGTCGTTGACGATCTATCGCAGCAAGGAACCTGACGTTGCGTGGCGATCGTTGGATTCGGCAGTGGCGTTGAAGCTGGATGCACTGCCGGCGGTGTTGTTTGGTGCATTGCTGAAATCGAGTTTGTCGACTTACGGGATTGGCAATCCGAAAGAGGCTCTTGCGACTCTGACGCCGCCGCTGCTGACGTTGAAGCCATCGTCCGCGGCTGAAGGATCTGTGCTCGTCGCGCGGGTCAGCGATGAGGCGCGGTTGAAGCGTTCGCTGGTCCAGGATTTTTTCAAGAGCGCCAATGGACAGATCGTAGAAGGCATTCAAGCGGACCTGGATCCGGAGCTGGAATTCTCCGCCGTGTTCGCCGACGGCTATGTGCTGCTGGGTAGAACCGAGAACATGCAATCGTGTCTGGTGGCGCTGCGCCGGAGTCAGGCTATTCAGGATGCGAAGCTGAAGCAGTCGACGCACGACAGCTCCGCGCCGATCCTGACGGTGGCAAATGATGAGTTGCGTCTCACGAACTTCATCTCGACGTTGCTGATGCTTCAGGGACGGCAGCTCTCAGCGGAGCAGATTGCAGGTCTGCAAGAGAGTCTTCGCGATTACACGTTTTCATCTACGGAGACCAGGTTGAGCTCCGCCGGCATCGAGCGAAAGACGCGATCGGCGTTTGGGCAGTTCAGTACGTTCACTTCGCTTTTGCGCTCGGATAGTTCCGGCGTGGTGGGCCGCTAGACGCCATGGCGGGAACTCTTTTGCTCGGCACGCACAATCCGGGAAAGATTCACGAGATACAACTCATCCTGGGCGACCTCGGCTGGACGCTTCGCTCGCTTCGCGACTTTGAGAGCGTAGGAGTCGCGGAGGAACACGCGGACACGTATGCCGGGAATGCGATTTTGAAAGCGCAGTTTTATGCTCGCTCGTCGGGCCTGGTGGCGCTTGCGGACGATTCGGGATTGGAAGTCGAAGCACTCGGCGGCGCGCCGGGTGTTCTCTCGGCGCGTTACGCAGGCGAGCACGCGAGTGACGCCGATCGCCGGGCGCTATTACTTTCCGAACTCGACAGGCTCGCCACCGACAACCGCCGCGCGCGTTTCGTCTGCGCAATCGCGATCGCGAACGCTGATGGTGAAGTCTTGAACGTTTCCGAAGGCATCTGCGAGGGTTTTATTACCTTCGCGCCGCGCGGGAGCTCCGGCTTCGGCTACGATCCGCTCTTCGTCCCTGACGGCTACAACCAAACCTTCGCGGAACTGTCTGACGAGGTTAAGAATCGGATCAGCCACCGCGCGCGTGCGTTAATAAAGCTCCGCGACCACCTGCGTTCTTGACCACTCTAGTGACCGGCTCTTAGAATGACTCGTTTATCGGGGCGTAGCACAGCCTGGTAGTGCGCTCGGTTTGGGACCGAGAGGTCGGAGGTTCGAATCCTCTCGCCCCGACCAATAATT
>DASRIM010000455.1:0-5092 GCA_035649995.1 Pyrinomonadaceae bacterium
GTTGCCGTCCGGCAGGTAACGTGCGAGATCGCCGGTGCGATAGAGCCGCGCGCCTGCGTCGCTGCTGAACAGATGCGGAACGAACCGCTCCGCCGTGAGACTCGCGCTACGATGATAACCACGCGCCAGCCCATCGCCTGCGGCATACAACTCACCAACGACACCCGGCGGCGACAACTGCCCGTGCTGGTCCATGATGAAGACTTGGGTGTTTGCAATCGGCGGGCCGATCGGGATCGATCCGGCCGCTGACACCGTCTGCTGGTTGAGGGCGCAGCAACAAGTGAACGTCGTGTTTTCGGTTGGACCATAGCCATTGATGAGACGGCAGGAAGGAGCAGCGGCGATGAACCTCTTCACATGCGAAGGCGAGAGAACGTCGCCGCCGGCGAGCAGTTGTCTCAACGTGCTGAGAGCGTCGAGTTGCTCGTCGACCATTTGCTGAAACAACCCGGCGGTCAACCACAACGTCGTCACGCGATACTGCTTCAACGCACGGCCGAGATCTTCGAGCGACGCCAATCCGGGCGGCATGAGCACCAGTTGCGCTCCGTTGAGCAGGCTGCCCCAGATCTCGAACGTCGAAGCGTCGAAGGCGAGCGGCGCAAACTGTAAAAACACCTCGTCCGCGTCGAGGTTCGCGTAATCGTTGCCGCTGACGAGTCTGACTACCCCGCGATGCGGCACGGCGACTCCTTTTGGAGTACCCGTCGAACCTGAGGTGTAGATGATGTACGCGAGCTGCTCGGGCGTGATGTTTCTTGCGACGTCGTCTTCGCTCTGCGCCGCGATCAAAGGCCAGTCAGAGTCGAGCAACACGACCGGCGCTCGATGGGCCGGCAGGTTTTCGTCGCACGTCGAAACACTGAGCACCAACTGCACGTCCGCGTCGTCGAGCATGAACGACAACCGCTGCACCGGATACGACACGTCGAGCGGAACGTACGCCGCGCCTGCCTTGAGCACCCCCAGCAACGCGACGATCATCTCGATGGATCGATCGATGTAGATTCCGATACGCGTCTCTTCGCCGGCGCCGTAATTCGCCAGGTAGTGGGCCAACTGGTTGGCGCGTCGGTTCAATTCACTGTAAGTAATACGCTCGTCGCCGCACGCGAGCGCGATCTTCTGCGGTGTGCGCCTGGCCCACACTTCGAATAAGTCGGGAATGCAATTCTCGTTTGCGAACGATCGCGCAGCCCCGCTCCATTCAAACAGCAATCTGTTTCGTTCAGCATTCGTGAGCAGATCTATGCGCGACACACGCCGTTCGGGATCGGCAACGACTGCTTCCAAAACCGTGCGATAGCGTTCGGCCAGTTGACGAATGGTCGACTCGGTAAACAAGTCGGTGCTGTAAACCAGCGCGCCGGCGATTCCCTGCGGCGTCGACGTGAGGTGCAGTTCCAGATCGAAGCGGGTAGTGCCGCACGTGAAGTCGTACGGATGCAGCGTCAGCCCTGTCAGTTCGAGCTCGGGCGCGGGTGCGTTCTGAAGATCGAAGACGATTTGAAACAACGGGTTCCGGCCCAGGTCACGAACCGGTTGCAACTCTTCAACGAGCAACTCGAAAGGCAGATCCTGATGCGCGTACGCGCCCAGCGAGACCTCGCGCACCTGGGCCAATAACTCGCGAAACGAAGGATCGCCGGAGAAGTCCGTGCGCAGCGGCAGCGTGTTGACGAAGAACCCGATCAACCCTTCGAGCTCTTCGCGATTGCGATTCGCGACCGTAGTGCCGGCAACGATGTCGTCCTGCGACGTGTAGCGCCGGAGCAGCGTCTTGAACGCCGCCAGCATCGTCATGAACAACGTCGTTCCCTCACGCCGGCTCAAAGCGGCGAGCGACTCAGACATCTCGGCCGAAAGCTGAAAGACAAACGTTGCGCCTCGATAATTCATCTGCGCGGGACGGGGGCTGTCCGTAGGCAGGTCCAGCGACGGCGGCGCTCCGGCCAGGTGCTTTCGCCAGTACCGGATCTGCCGGTCCAACTCGTCGTCTTTCAACCAGCCTCGCTGCCACATGGCGAAATCCGAGTACTGGATCGGCAACTCCGGCAGCGGCGAAGGCCGGCCGTTTACACCGGCTTCATAGAGTTGGCCCAACTCGCTCGTCACCACGCCATGCGACCAGCCGTCGCTGACGATGTGGTGCATCGTCAGGATCAGTACGTGCTCGTCGGTGGCGAGCCGCAACAGCAGCGCGCGGATCAGTGGACCATTGCCGAGATCGAACGTTCGTTCAGCTTCTTCCTGGGCCAGCCGAACAGCTTCCGTCTCGCGCGCTTCGTCAGCTAAGTGCGCCAGATCGATCGATGGAACGTGTAACGTGAGTGCGGGAGCAATGACCTGGACCGGCTCGCCGGCAACTGAGTTGAAGGTCGTCCGCAAGATCTCATGCCGGCGGACGATCTCGTTCAGACTTCGACTGAGAACGTCTACATCGAGCTTTCCAACGAGACGCACGGCCGCGGCAATGTTGTAAGCGGCCAGCCCGGGATCCAACTGAGACAGAAACCAGAGACGCTGCTGTGCGAACGAAAGCGGCGTGGGTCCATTTCGCGGCGCCGGCCGTATCGCCTGCTCGTCAACATTCGCGCGCGACATGCCCGCGAGACGTTTTTCGAGCAGCGCGCGTTTCGCCGCCGATAACTGCGCGCGCCTGTTCATCGTTTTGTCTTCGGCGTCAGAGCTCATTCTGCAAAAGCTGTTCTGCCTGTTCTTCGCTGAGATTTTCCAGTTGTTCAATGACCAGTTCCTCGACGACCGGCGCCAGCTCGGAGACTGTCGGTTTCCAAAAGAGCTCACGCAACGGCAGCTCGACGCCAAACGTGCGCCGAACGCGTGACACGAGCCGTGTCGCGAGAATCGAGTCGCCGCCGAGCTCGAAGAAGTCGTCATTGACGCCGACTCGATCCAGCGCGAGCACGTTCATCCACAACTCGACCAGCCGCGACTGCGTCGGGCTCTCAGGCGCGGCGAATGGACGCCGCAGCTCAGGTCTGGACGAGTCAGGAACAGGCAGCGCGCGCCGATTGACTTTGCCGTTTGGCAACAGCGGTAAAGCTTCGAGGCTGATGAAAACCGAAGGGATCATGTATTCAGGCAAACGCTGAACGAGAAACGTGCGCCATTCGCTTGCGGACGGCAAACGGTCCCGCCTTCCGACCACGTAAGCGACGAGACGCTGCTCGCCCGGACGCTCCTCGCGCGCGACGACCACGGCAGCGCGCACCGAATCGTGCCGCGACAAAGCCGCTTCTACTTCGCCGAGCTCAATGCGAAACCCTCGCACTTTGACCTGATGGTCCAGCCGGCCCGCAAACTCCAGATTTCCATCTTCGCGATAGCGCATCAGATCGCCGGTGCGATACAACCGCGCGCCGGGATCATTCCCAAACAGGTCAGGCACGAATTTCTCGGCCGTCAACTCGGGACGATTCAGATAACCGCGCGCCAGGCCGGCACCCCCGATGCAGAGCTCGCCGTAGATGCCGATCGGGACCGGATTCATGAACTGGTCCACGACGTAAAAGCGCGTGTTCGAGAGTGGTGGACCGATCAGCACCGGGCCTGTATCGGGCTTCACTCGAATCACGGATGAAAAGATCGTGGTCTCACTTGGGCCATAAAGGTTCCACAACTCCGCGCATCGTTCCAGGAGTTGATCGGCGAGCGGCCGTGGCAGCGCTTCGCCGGTGCTGAACACTTTGAGACGCGGATCGCCTTCCCAACCCGCGTCGAGCAGCAAGCGCCACGTAGCTGGCGTCGCCTGCATCACCGTCGCACCGGAGCCGGCGAGCAGTCGCGCCAACTGCACGCCGTCAGCCGCGACTTCGCGGCTCGCAATAACGACGCGCGCACCGAGGAGCAGCGGGAAATAGATCTCCGCCGCCGCGATGTCGAACGAAAGCGTGGTAACCGCCAGCATCGTGTCCGCGGCGTTCAGTAAGTTTTGCGAAGACATCGCGTGCAGCAGATTGACAGCGCTGCGGTGCGACACTTCGACGCCTTTTGGTTGACCCGTAGAACCGGACGTGTAGATCACGTACAGCCGTTGCTCGCTGCTAACCTGATGGTCCAGGTCCTCCGCACTGTAGCCGCCGATCTTGTCCCAGTCGTTATCGGAAAGGACGATTCGGGCGCCTGAATCCCGCAGCATGAAATCGAGCCGTTCCGGAGGAAATCTTTCGTCCAGCGGCAGATACGCGGCGCCCGCTTTCACGATACCGAGCAATGCCGCCACCATTCGCAGTGACCGCGGCATCAGGAGCCCCACTATCTCACCGCTATCGACGCCCGCTTCTCTCAGATACCGAGCTACACGATTTGCCTGCTCGTTCAACTCACGATACGTTAACGAACCTCCTTCAAACACCAGCGCGACGGCATCCGGAGTTCGCCTCACCTGCGCTTCGAACAATTCGTGGATACACGAACGCGACGGATACTCGACTTTCGTCTCATTCCAATCGACCAGCAGTTGTTGCTTTTCGTTTTCACTCAACAGCGGCAAATCAGACAGACGCTGAGATGGATCGACGACGACGCTCTCGAGAATGTTCTCGAGGTGCTTCGTCATTCGTTCAATCCGCTCGCGGCGATACAAGTCGGTCGGATACTCGATATCGACCTCGTATCCCTCCTCGGTTTCGGTCATCGCGAGAGTCATGTCGAACCGCGAGGCGCCGTTATCGATATCCAGATGCTTCGCCGTCAACCCTAGCGTCTCCATCACCTTCAGTTCGGGAAAATCGAGATAGATCAGTGAGTGCTGCACAATCGGATTGCGGCTTGCATCCTGCACCGGCCGCAGTTCCTGGACCAGCTTTCCGAACGGCAGATCCTGGTTAGCGAAACCTTCGAGCACCGTCGCGCGCTCACGTTGAAGCAGTTCGCGGAACGTGGAATTGCCGGAGAGGTCCGTGCTCAGCACGATGAGGTTCAGCAGATAGCCCACCATGTTTTGCAGCTCAGGACGGTTGCGATTCGCGAACGTTGCGCCGACGAGAATCGTCTCCTGATTGGTGTAGCGATAGAGCAACGCTTTGTAAGCCGCCAGCACCAGCGTAAACATCGTCACGCCTTCGCG
>DASRIM010000456.1:0-7060 GCA_035649995.1 Pyrinomonadaceae bacterium
TAGCGCCGCCAAAAGTCACTTTTCGCATTTTACTTGTTCGCAGGTTTCATACGCTTCGCTTCTTCTTCACTCATGCCGAAGAAACCGGATCGCGTGCGGACCTTGTATCCCGGTTTTTTTACGCGCGCCCGGATCTTGTGAAAGCGCTTGTTGAAGGTCTCAGTGCCTGGACGATAGCCGATCAGATAATAGCCGCTCTGATCTTCCAGGATCTTATCGAATTGAAAGTCGTTCTGGTCATGGACCAGGAACCCGCCCGTTTGCCTGGCTATCATATCCGCGCCATCACGACGCGTCTGGATCAGCTTTGATTGGGCGCGTAACTGTTGCCCAAATGTTCGATTGCCTATGGAGCCGGCAATCTGGGGCGAAACGGTCTCGTCAGCAGCGGTCATGCTGGTCGTTTGCAGGCCGCCCGTGTCGACGCCGTAGATGACGACCGAAGAGCGAATCGCCAATTCTGCCAGCCTTCTCAGGCGGGCGCGGAAAGTGTGGGCGTCCTCGGCCCTGGCATCCTCCGCACCTTGCAGAACGCTGCCGCCCCGCATGAACCTTTCTTCTTCCCGCAATGGCATGTCGTTCGAAAAGACGATCATCGACTTCCGTCCGGGAATCTGTCCCAACGCTGTAACGATCGATCGGAGTGAGGTAATGCTATCGTCAAACGAACCGGTGCCGGAGCCGCATCCTACGGCGCCCTGCGCGCCAACCCTCGGCATTGTCTTCACGCCGACGCGACTGCACCAGTTCCACTCAACCTGTTCCCACGCCTGGTTGATACGATTCCTGTCATTCGTGAAGAGCAGTTCGCGTCCGCCTTCGCTGGTCCGGGTGATCGCAATCACGTCGTTGGGACTGAGTTGTTGGTCGATGAACTTGCGCATCTGACGCTTGACGTCCGCCATGCTCTGCGCGGACAAACCAAAGTCGTCAACCACGAAAGCGATCCTTCTGCGCGGAATTTCCGCCGGGATGGGCGGAGGCGAGTTGGGCTCGGATGGAGCGTTTGAATCGTTACTGGTCGTCGTTGCCGGTTTAGCTGAAGTGTCTGTCTTGTTTGCAACGTTCGAGACGTACGTGAAACTCGTGATCTCCTGACGGCGTCCGTCTTCGAAGATCTCGAAGTCCTCGGCTTTCAGATCTTTCACCGGCTTTCCCTTTTTGGTTACGACGGCGTCGATCTGAACTAGATTCGTGGTGATTCGGACCACGTCGTCAGATTGAGTTTGGGAGAAGGTGGGCGGAACGATACACAACAGCGCCAGGAGGGCGAAACAGAACCTTTTAGACATGGGAGGTACTCCTCTGGGCGCGAGTATCGGGGAGATTCAGGCTCGCGCTCAGATTACAGCTTTTAACGATCAGACACCAGCAAGAACCTTCTTCCATCTGACCCACGCTTCATCGCGCGCTTTCTTGTTGCCTTTCCACGCTTCGAGTGCCTTTTGATGATCGGCGGCGGCTTTGTCGTCTGCTTCTTTGTCGCCTTTGGGTTGCGGCGCGACTGGTTGCGGCGCGTCGCCGGCGCGCATGAAGCCGTGTCCGGAACCTTCGTACGTCACCTGATCGAACGTCTTCTTGACTTCAGCCATTGCTGCCGTAGTCGCGGGAAGAGTCGCGTTGATGCGGGCATCGTTGCCGGCGTAAAAACCGTAAACGGGCGCTTTGATCTTTGCGAGTGCTTCCTTGTTTACACCTTCGGGAGTTGACGGAGGTGGACCGTAGAACACAAACGCCGCTTTGATGTTCGGATTATTCGTGGCGTAGCGAAACGTTTGCCCGCCGCCCCAGCAGAATCCGGCGACGACGATTTTGCCGTTCGCTGCGGGGAGTTTGGCGACGTAGTCGGCAACTGCGTTCAGGTCCGCGGTGATCTGGTCCGGAGGGAGATCGCGAATCGCCTGGCCCACTGCGTTGCCCGTGAGTGAACTCGTTCCGCCGCCGTTCGGTCCCATGCCCGACAGTAAGTCCGGCGCGATCGCGATGTAACCGGCCTCGGCGAGTTGATCCGTCAAACTCTGCACCCAGTCTGTCATTCCGAAGATCTCGTGAATCACCACGACCGCCGTCGCCTTGTTCTTCACTTCCGGATAGACGACAAAACTGCTTACTTCACGGTTGCCGTTTTTGACTTTGACCCACTCCTGATGGCGCGGCGACTTCGCGAGCTTCTGCTTGGCCCATTCCTGCGTATCCACGGCTTCGGTGGCCGGAGCGTTAGTGTGGTGGTTTCCGGAGTGCATGTCCTGCGCACAGGCAGGCACGAAGCAGAACAGCAACAGAGTTAACAGACTGGTGACGATTTTCATTGCTTCTCTCCCGTTGGAACGATGACCTATTTTTATGTGTCTCCCGCTAGCGCGTCGGCAATAGAAAAGGGATTTTGAAAATTCCCCTTCCATGTGTCTCTCGCTAGCGCGTCGGCGGTGGAAAAGGGTTTTGAAAATTCCCTTCCCGGGGGCTTTGAAGAATACTAAACGCTGCTGAGGATCTTCTTCCAGCGTGCCCACGCTTCGTCGCGCGCTTTTTTGTTTGCCTTGTACGCTTCGAGCGCCTTTTGATAATCGACGGCGGCTTTGTCGTCCGCTTCTTTCTCGCCCTTCGGTTGCGGCGCGACAGGCTCGGGCGCGTCGCCGGCGCGCATGAACCCGTGACCGGCGCCTTCGTACGTCACCGGTTCGAAGGTCTTGTTCAGTTCCTTCATCAACTCGACAGTCTTAGGCAGGTTAGCGTTGATGCGAGCGTCGTTGCCGGCGTAGAAGCCGTACACAGGCGCCTTGATCTTTGCGAGTGCTTCTTTGTTTGGGCCTTCGGGCGTCGACGGCGTTGGACCATAGAAAACGAACGCGGCTTTGATGTCGGCGTTATTCGTCGCGAAGCGGAAGGTTTGACCGCCGCCCCAGCAGAAACCTCCGACGACGACTTTGCCGTTCGCGTTCGGCAGCTTCGCGATGTACGCGGCGACGGCGTTGAGATCGGCGGTGATTTGATCCGGAGGCAAGTCTCTGAACGCCTGGCCCACGGCGTTGCGATCGGGCAGCGAGCTCGTGCCGCCGCCATTTGGTCCCATTCCAGAGAGCAGGTCAGGCGCTATCGCCAGGTATCCGGCTTCAGCGACTTGATCCGCGAGGCTCTGGACCCAGTCAGTCAGCCCGCCGTTTTCGTGAATGACGATGACAGCAGTAGTCTTCCCTTTTGACGCCGGATGAACGACGAGACTGTTGACCTCGCGTGTTCCCTGTTTGACCTTCACCCATTCCTCTTTGCGCGTCGATTTGGCCAGCCGTTGCTTGGCCCAATCCTGTAGTTCGGCGGATTCGGAATCAAGTGGCGCCGGCGGCGTGTGATGATGGCCCCCCTGGACCATCTCCTGGGCCTGCAAGGGCAGCGAGCAGAGAAACAATACGGCCAGCAGAGCAACTGTTTTCATAGCCTTCGGTCTCCTGTACGGGTCTGATTGTGTGATGGAGGTTACAGGAGCATGTCTGTAACACAGATTTAGCGGATTGTCATTAGTGCCGCGAAGGTCTCGATGCCGTCCCACAGGTTCTGCAAGCGGACGTTTTCGTTTTCTGCGTGTTGATTGTTGTCGTAGTTGGCGATCGGAACTGAGATCGTAACGGTGCGGAGGTTCTCGGTGATGATCGACAGTGGCAGACTGCCGCCGGAGGTTGGCAGGAGCACGATCTTGTCCGTCGTCGTCGACTGGACCGCCTCGATCACGGCGACTGAGATTGGCAGATCCATTCGCGTGCGCTCGGCGTTGTAACCGCCGGCACGAGCCGCGACGCGCGCGATCATCGGATACTGAAGCCGCTCGGCGTCGGTGGGTTCACGATCGACGACGTGGTAGCCCTGCTTCTTTATGTGATCGATGAGACGCTGCGTCTGGCGGTGATGATCGTTTCCCTTGACGAGGCGGAGGTCTAACACGGCGGTTGCAGTGGTGGGAATCACGTTGCGGGCCAACGCGCCGATGTCGCCGCTGCCGAAGCCGTTCACGTTCAGCGACGGAACGTTGATCAATTCCATCAGCGTCCGGCCGCCGCCTTCGACGCGCTTGAGTCCCAACTGCTTCATCAACTCTTCGTCGTATTGCGGCGCTTCGGCGATCGCGCGCCGCTCCGCTTCGCCCAACGGTTCTACGTCGGAGTACCAGCCGTCGATCGTGACGCGTCCCTGTTCGTCTTTCATGGACGCAAGCAGTCGCGCGAGCATCATTGCTGGGTTGGGCGACCAGTTTCCGTAGTGACCGCTGTGCAGCGGGCGCTTGGCTGCGTAGACGGTGACGTCGACGTTCGTGTCGCCGCGCGCGCCGAAGACGACCTGCTTGCGGCCTGATTGGTGTACTGGTCCATCGCAGATGATCCACGCGTCAGCTTCGAGCAGATCTTTGTAGCGCTTGATGATGTCGGAGAGGTGCGGCGAGCCGGCCTCTTCTTCGCCTTCGAAGAAAAACTTGATGTTCGCGTTGAGGGCGATGCCTTTGGCGCGCAACGCTGAGAAGGCGTTGAGGATCGCCATCACGCCGGCTTTGTCGTCTGAAGCTGAACGGGCGTAGATGCGCCACTGCGGGTCGATCTGCGTTCCCGCGTTCGGGATGGGGACGATGTTTCCGCCTGCTTCGAGAGCTGCCGTGCGAAACACTGGTTGCCAGGGCAGCGAGTTGGTCCATTGTTTCGGATCGGTTGGTTGGCCGTCGTAGTGAGCGTAGAAGAGGAGTGTGCGCTGTGCGCCGGGTGTTTTCCACTCGCTGTAGACAGCCGGTGGTGTGTCGCCTGTCGGGCCTTCCAGCAGGCGCGGAGTCAAGCCTCGCTGCTGCATCATCTCCATGATGCGGGCGGCGTTGCGGTTGATGTTTTTGGTGTCGCTGGCGACGTTAGGCAGCGAGAGGAAGTCGAGATACTCGCGCAGGATCTGATGCTCGTTCGCGCGCCGGTATTCGCGCACTTTTTCCTGCGTCGTTTGGGCGAATACCGGGACTGACAGCAGGACGAGAAGCAGTAGTGGACGGATCACGCGATTAGGAGTATCAAATTTCATGCGTTCTACGCTGTGCCGAGCTGCTTGCGGACCTTCAGTGGCAGCTTGTCGTGGACCAGTTGGTAGGCGTTCTTGAGCAGGTCTTTCAGTTCTTTCTTGCCGAGCGCGTCGAGGTCTTCGAGGGCGACCCAATGATAACGGGCGACGTACGGCGCGGGGATGATTCCCTCATGCTCGATCAGTTCGTTGAATTTTTCCGGCGTACACTTGAACGAAAGCTTCGTCGGATACTTCGCGTCCAACCCCGCAACCGCAAACATCTTCTCGCCGATACAGAACAACAGATCGTTGCCCCATTGCACGCGTTCGGTCACGTGCGGCAGCGAGAGACAATACTTTCGAACTTCTTCGAGATCCATATCAAACCTATTTCTTCATCAACTCCAACACTGTCGCCGTCGTCGCTTTCACTCCCGTGCGCAACGTCGGCTCGGGAACGGGAGCGAAGAGCGCCGAGTGCAACCCCGGAAGCGCTACGCCAGTCTCACGGCTTTGCTTTACCTTCTGCGGATCAGAAGCGCCGAGCCAGATTATCGTCGCCGGTATCTTCTGGTCCAAACTCAGATAGCCGAAATCTTCACTGGCCATCATCGGCGGCATCTTGACGACGTTCTCCTCGCCAAGCGCACGCGAAAGCGCCGGCGTCAGGCGCTCGAGTAGTTTTGGATCGTTGTAAGTCGAAGTCGTGCCTTCACTCACCTTCACGATCGGCGCGCGATCTTCGGGTATTCCCGCGGCCATTGCCGTGCCTTTAACGATCCGTTCGATCGACGCCAGTATTCGCTTCCGCACGTCTTCTTTATACGTCCGCACGGTTAACTGCAAATTGGCTTCGTCGGGAATGATGTTGTAACGAGTGCCGCCGTGAATCGAGCCGACCGTAACCACCGCGGGATCGAGCGGCGAATTTTCGCGGCTGACGATCGTTTGCAACGCCAGCACGACCTGCGACGCGACTACGATCGGATCTTTTGTCGTTTCCGGCGCGGAGCCGTGACCGCCGATGCCGCGAATCTTGATGTCGATCGACGTCGCGCTCGCCATCGCGTAGCCCGGCGTGTAACCGACCTTTCCGGTTTCGAGCTCCGGCTTGTCGTGCAGCGCGATCGCGAAATCGGGCTGCGGGAAGCGCGTGTAGAGATTGTCGCGTAACAACGCCCGCGCGCCGTCGCCGGTTTCTTCGCTCGGTTGGGCCAGCAGGACCAGCGTGCCTTGCCACTGCGATTTCAATTCGCTGAGGACCTTCGCCGTTCCCAGCAGGCTCGTCATGTGAATGTCGTGACCGCACGCGTGCATGACGCTGACCTCGACGCCCGCGTCGTTCTTCGTTCGCACCTTGCTGGCGTACGGCAGACCCGTCTTTTCGTCAACGGGCAGCGCGTCGAGCTCGGTGCGCACGAGCACCGTTGGTCCAGTGCCGTTCTTCATGACCGCCACGACGCCATAGCCGGTCCACTCCGCGTTATCAAACTTTCCGATTCGCTCGGTGACAGTGTAGCCGAGCTTCCGCAGTTCGCCTGCGAAGAACGACGCCGTCTTTTCCTCGCGGTGCGAAAGTTCCGGCGCGGCGTGGAGC
Source organism: Pyrinomonadaceae bacterium (assembly GCA_035649995.1). GTDB lineage: Bacteria > Acidobacteriota > Blastocatellia > Pyrinomonadales > Pyrinomonadaceae > PSRF01. Next base: position 6,620 of record DASRIM010000456.1, read on the forward strand.
ATTTTGTACGTAGACAGCATCGACGCCATGTCGCGTTCGATCATGGCGTCGATAGAAAGCTGTTGCGCGTTGATAGTGATCGGCAGCAGGAGGAGAACTAAGAGCAGGGTTCGCATGGCCGGCGAGTATATAGCCACAGAAGGCACAAAATACACCGTCTGTGTATTTTGTACCTTTTGTGGTTACGGTTTTGGCGGCAACGGTTTTTTGAGCGAGGCGGCGATGAACTCGGTCAGGCCGGCGTCGCTTCCATTGTTGCGGAACTTGTAATAGTTCGATAACGCAGTCTGCCACTCCCGACGGCTTTGTTCCGTCTTCGGATCGGTTCCGGCGGCGGCGATGGCGCGCGCATACGCGTCGATGATGCGATCCATCAGGACGTTCAGTTTCTCGAGCGCGGCCTTGCTCGCCGGAGTTTCAGGCTTGTCTGCAAACTCTTTC
>DASRIM010000457.1:0-22979 GCA_035649995.1 Pyrinomonadaceae bacterium
AACGACGTCCAGCGCAACCTGCAAACGCCGCTCGAGGGAATTCAAAAAGAGCTCGAGGCGATGGGCCTGCCGGAGGTCAATATCCGCACGCTCGTGCGCACCGGCGACACGCCCGCGTCTGAACGCACGGCGATGACGAAGCGTCCGCCGCACATCGTCGTTACGACGCCTGAGTCGCTCTACATTCTGCTGACCAGCGAGGGCGGCAGGCGGATGCTGGAAACGGCGCGGACGCTGATCGTCGACGAGATCCACGCCGTCGTCAGCGATAAGCGCGGCTCGCACCTTGCCCTTTCAATCGAACGTCTCGAACAGCTCACGCCTAACAAGTTGGTTCGAATCGGCCTCTCGGCAACGCAGCGTCCAATCGAAGAGGTGGCCCGGTTCCTGGTTGGGAGCGACAATCCGGAATGCACGATCGTCGACACCGGCCACGCGCGCAAGCTCGACATCGGAGTCGAGCTCACGGATTCGCCGTTGCAGGCCGTCATGTCGGGCGAGGTGTGGGAAGAAGTCTACGATCGGCTTGCACAGCTAATTCGCCAGCACCACACCACGCTCGTTTTCGTGAACACGCGCCGCCTGGCCGAACGCGTCTCGCGCCATCTCGGCGAACGGCTCGGCGACGAGAACATCGCGGCCCATCACGGCAGCCTTGCGCGCGAACAACGTCTCTCCGCCGAGCAGCGGCTCAAGGCCGGCGAGCTCAGCGCACTCGTGGCGACGGCGTCGCTAGAACTGGGCATCGACATCGGCGACGTGAACCTCGTCTGCCAGCTAGGCTCGACTCGATCGATTGCCAGTTTTCTCCAGCGCGTCGGCCGTTCGAACCATACGGTCGAGGGCTTTCCGAAAGGCAGAATCTTTCCGTTGTCGCGGGACGAGCTGGTCGAGTGCGCGGCGATTGTCGACTCGGTGCGGCGCGGCGAGTTGGACCGGCTCGAGATTCCGGAGCGGCCGCTCGACATCCTGGCCCAACAGATCGTCGCCGCAGTGGCCGCCGAAGAGTGGACCGAAGACGACCTGTTCGCGATGATCCGGCGCGCCTATCCATACCGAAACCTTGAACGCGAACAGTTTGACTCGATCGTGCGAATGCTCGCGGAGGGCTTCTCGACGAAGCGCGGGCGTCGTTCGACGTACCTGCACCACGACGCTGTGAACCAGCGTCTGCGCGGACGCCGCGGGGCGCGTCTGGCGGCGATCACGTCCGGCGGTGCGATTCCCGATACCGCGGATTACGCGGTCGTGCTCGAGCCCAGCGGCCTCGTCATCGGATCCGTGAACGAAGACTTCGCGATCGAGAGTTTGCAGGGCGACATTTTTCAGTTGGGCAACACGTCGTGGCGCGTGCTGCGCGTCGAGCAGGGAAAGGTGCGGGTCGAGGACGCGCACGGGCAGCCGCCGTCGATTCCGTTCTGGCTGGGCGAAGCGCCTGCACGCTCGCACGAGTTGTCAGTGTCGGTGTCGCGCTTGCGAGAAGAGATTGGTAACAGGGATGCAAAGTCCGCCGTTGAATGGCTCACAAACGAGGTTGGAATCGCGCAATCAGGAGCGGAACAGATCGTTGAATATCTAACGGTTTCGAAGATCGTCCTTGGCGTGATGCCTACGCAGGACAATCTCGTCCTGGAAAGATTTTTTGACGACAGCGGCAGCATGCAGCTCGTCCTGCACTCGCCGTTCGGCAGCCGCTTGAATCGAGCGTGGGGCCTGGCGCTGCGCAAACGTTTCTGCCGCAAGTTCAACTTCGAGCTTCAGGCTGCGGCGACTGAAGACGCGATCGTCCTCTCGCTTGGGCCAACCCACAGTTTTCCACTCGAAGACGTCTTTCATTATCTGAACTCGAAAACAGTGCGCCAGCTTCTGTGCCAGGCGCTGCTCGACGCGCCGATGTGGAACATTCGCTGGCGCTGGAACGTCACGCGCTCGCTCGCTGTGTTGCGGCGTCGCGGCGGCAAGAAGATTCCGGCGCAGTTGCAAAGGATGGATGCGGAAGATCTGCTGACTGCGATCTTTCCCGACCAGGTCGCCTGTGCCGAGAACCTGGGCGGCGGCGAACGCGAGATCCCAACGCATCCGCTCGTCGATCAAACGGTGAAAGACTGTCTCGAAGAAGCGATGGACATCGACGGGCTCGAGCGTCTCTTGACGTCGATCGAGCGCAACGAGAAGAACCTGTTTGCGCGCGACGTAGTCGAGGCATCGCCGCTGTCGCAGGAGATACTGAACGCCAGGCCGTATGCGTATCTCGACGATGCTCCGCTCGAGGAACGTCGCACGCGTGCTGTGTTTCAGCGTCGCTGGCTCGATCCGGAGACGGCGAGCGACCTCGGCAAGTTGGACCAGGCCGCAATCGATCGCGTACGCGAGGAAGTTTGGCCGGATCCGCGAAACGCCGACGAGCTGCACGATGCGCTGGTTGAGCTCGGATTTCTAGTCGAAAAAGAAAGCGCCCCCTGGCAGGAGTATTTTCAGGAATTAAAAACCGATCGGCGTGCATCGGTGTTGAATGGTCGTTTATGGGTTGCGGCTGAGCGGTTACCACAGATAAAAGCGATATTTCCAGATGCGATTTTAGACCCTCCAATCACGGCTCCCGAGAGTGTGTCGCGAGTTGTCTGGACCGCTGAAGATGCGCTCGTCGAAGTTCTGCGCGGACGTTTGGAAGGAGTGGGACCGGTCACGGTCGAAACCCTGATGGCGTCGTCCGGACTGAGCAAGCTCGAAATCGAAACCGGACTGCTGCGACTCGAAGGCGAAGGCTTCGTCATCCGCGGACGCTTCACACCTGGGACGACTGAAACCGAATGGTGCGCGCGGCGTCTTCTCGCACGCATTCACAGCTACACACTGAATCGTCTGCGACAGGAGATCGAGCCCGTTGCCAGTAGCGACTTCATTCGCTTCCTGCTGGCGTGGCAAAAGGTCGCGCCCGATCATCAGATGGAAGGACCGGAGAGCGTCCGCGCCATCATCGAACAGTTGGAAGGCTTTGAAGCTCCGGCAGCGGCGTGGGAAGGCGAACTCCTGCCGGCGCGGCTCGTTGAATACGATCCGGCGTGGCTCGACGCGTTGTGCCTGTCAGGCGAAGTTGTTTGGGCCAGGCTGACTCCACCGGTGCGCTCGTCTACGTCTGATGGTTCGCGCGGCTCGGGCCCGGTGCGAAACACGCCTATCGCGCTGTTGCGGCGCAAGAACTTCGCGCTTTGGAACGCAGTGTTTCCACAGTCGTCGCAGAACAATGCGTCGTCAGAGTTTTCCACGACCACGCAGTTGGTTTACGACTACCTCACGACGCGCGGCGCTTCGTTCTTTACCGACATCGTCGAGAACACCGAGCTGTTGCGCAGCCAGGTCGAAGAAGCGCTGGCGGAGTTGGTCGCCGCGGGCGTCGTCGTTTCGGATAGCTTCACCGGTTTGCGCGCACTGTTGACTCCCGGCAGCCGCAAGACGCAGGCCGCCGCGCGACGCAAGCAACGCCAACCTGTTTACGACATGGCGACCGCAGGACGCTGGTCCATTCTTCAGCGCAGTCCCGCGACTCCCGCGAACGGCTCGACGTTGCAAAAGTCAGATCTGGAACTGGCCGAACAAGTAGCGTGGGTACTGCTGAAGCGCTACGGAGTCGTTTTCAAACGACTGCTCGAGCGCGAAGGAATGACGATTCCGTGGCGCGTGCTCTTGCGCGTTTATCATCGACTCGAAGCTCGTGGAGAGATTCGCGGCGGACGATTCGTCGCCGGCATCTCGGGAGAACAGTTTGCTCTGCCGGAAGCAGTCGGCATGTTGCGCTCGATTCGTCGCGAAGGCGCGCAGGAAAGCATGATCTCGGTTAGTGCCGCCGATCCGCTCAATCTCGCCGGCATCATCACTCCCGGCAATCGCATCACGGCACACACAGGCAACCGCATCCTCTATCACGACGGCGCTCCGATCGCCGCGCTCGAATCAGGCGAGACTCACTTTCTCGTCGAGTTGAGTCGCGCGATGGAGTGGCAAGCGAAAGCCGCGTTAGTACGCAAGGCAACGCGGCCCGAGCTCCGCTCCTACTTACGCCGTCCGGCGTAATCGTCAATGCACACACGAAATCGTGTCGCGTCTCGCGTAAGTACCATCTAAGACACGCACTTAACGGGCCTCTCTCGTTCAGGCACGGCGCTTGCCAAACGTGTCGCAGGGAGGTTTTCGAACAGATGAAAACGAATTACTCGGGTAAGACAATTGGTGGATATTTACTGGCCTTCTTCCTACTGTTTGGAATCTTAACAGTCGCCAGCTCCAGCGCTCAGGCGCAGTATCCGTGGGGAAATGACCGTTACCGCCGCAATCGCGATTGGGATTATCGCAATCGCCAATCCGCGTTTGAGGTGGCCCGTCAACAGGGTTACAGCTATGGCTTGAACGTCGGCGCCGCTGACGCGCAACGTGGACAGAGCTACAACCCGCAACGCTCGCGCTATTACAGAGACGGAACCGGAGGCTACAACTCGTACTATGGAAACCGAGGACAGTACCGGCAAGTCTTCCGCAGCGCGTTTCTGCAAGGCTATCGCGAAGGCTACCAGCGCTATGCCTGGAATCGGCGCAATGGCCGGTGGCGCTGGTAACAGCGATTGGACAACAACCATTTGAAAGGGGCGCCGGAATGGGCGCCCCTTTTTTGTTGAACACGGATCAAAATCTGGAATCCTCGCCGCATTGAAACTGCCTTTAGACTATGAAAGCATTAGCCCAAAAACGTCGAGTCCTCTCATTCCCACGATTTACCCTCGTGAACCCGAGAATCACCGTACCTTCGAGTGAAGCCTTCATGCGCGTCAGCAACGTGACTGTTCGTGAAGGTCGATCGGGGCGCGTTTGGCCGCCGGAAGTGCTTCGCAAATTCCAGAAGGCGGAAGTCGTCACTAAATCGTCAATTAACCATTACGTCCTCCGCGACACCAGCATCTCGCCCGTCCGATCCGTGTAGAATACTCACACACCGATCTTCCATGCGTCGTCGAAAGCGCTATTGCGGGAGGTAGTGGGTTTTTTCTTAAACCCATGAGACATCCAACAGCGCCATCGCGGGAGGTCAGTAGTTGGTCTACATAACGGAGGCGATATCGTGAATGATCCTTTAGTCATCCTCGGAATATCTGGAAGTCTGCGCAAACAGTCGTACAACAGTGCGCTGTTGCGAGCGGCGGTCGAGCTGGCGCCGCAAGGTGCGCGCATCGATACGTTCGAGCTCGACGGTATTCCGCCGTTCAATCAAGACGAGGAAGGCAATCCGCACCCAAAAGTCGCGGAGTTGAAGCAACGCGTTCGCGAGGCCGACGCGATCCTCTTCGTCACTCCTGAATACAACTATTCCATCCCAGGCGTGTTGAAGAATGCCATCGACTGCGCTTCACGGCCATACGGCGACAGCGCATGGAACGGAAAGCCGGTGGCGATTATGGGCGCGTCCGTCGGAACATTGGGCACGGCGCGCGCGCAGTATCATCTACGGCAGACGTTCGTGTTTCTGAATATGTACCCAGTTAATCAGCCGGAGGTCATGGTTTCGAATGCTCAGGATCGCTTCGACCAGGAGGGAAGGTTGACTGACGCGACAACCAAAAAACTGACTCAGCAATTGCTGGCTGAGCTGGTGAATTGGACCAAACGGCTGCAACAATCCGCGCACTGATTAGAACTGCCGTGGTTGTTTACACGGGTTGCGAAGCTATGGCGTGGCGATGCCTTTCTTGATGTTTCGCTGCCATGCTTCGTAGTTTCTGATCCGGCGTTTTGCTTGTTTCCTTGTAAGCTTCATTTCCTGGGCTACGTAGTCGATGCGGGCGGTCCTGTCTTTCTTTTTGTCGAACCTGTCTCCCGGCGCTCTAAGGTAAAACTTGTAGGCAGTGGACCATTCTGCTTTTACCTCGTCGGTGGCTTGAACGCCACGTCTCTCTGGCATGCTGCGGCTCCTCCGGATTTTTTTGATGGGGATTCTACACGAGTATAGGGCCATTGCGGAATTGCGGGAGGGCAAGGGATTCGTAAAACTTCCCTACCGGCGCAGCCAGCGGAGCAGCGACAGGGTGCTCAGGACGACGGCCGCGGCGACTAAGGCGTACACGAAGTAAGTGACCACGTCCGAATTGATGTACGCGATCAACTGCCGGCCGAAATAGAGCGCGAGTATCGCCTCCACGCCAAAACGAATGAGCCGGCCGACAAATACGGCCAGCAAGAGTTTTTGCCGCGAACACTGCAACGCAGACGCCGTCATGATCACAGGCGTGAACGGAAACGGCGGCGGCAACAACGTAGCCACAAACACCGTTATCCCGAGCTTGTTTTCAAGCTTCTTCTTCCAACGCTCGACTTTGCGCTCACTAACAAAGCGCTCGAGTCCCTTCTCGCCCGCTTTGCGCATCAGCAGATCGATCACGAACACGCCAAGGACCGACCCAATAGCCGAGACGATGACGTAACCGATCCAGATCAGACTTTCGCGATTTGAACTGACCAGCGCGATCAGCAGCAGATCATTACCGAAAGGCAGAACGAGAAACGACGAGTCGAGCGCGCTCATAAGAAACAACCCGGGCATACCGAGCCGCAGCATGAACCTCAACCACGCGCGCGAACTGGCGACGAGGAGTAGCGGACGAATGATTTCCAACGCGCGAGACTCCTATCGTTAGCGGACGCCTCTCAATCGCGTTGGTTCTGGTGGTGTTGGATCCGTGACCGGCATCGGGGTCGGGTCAGGTTCGCGCACCGGCGCCTGTGGTTGAGGATCAGTGTCCGGCGGCAGCGGTATCGGCTGTTGCTCAGGATCGGACGGGTCGTACGGCGTCACCGGAGGTATGTCCGGCTTGTCGATCGAGTCAGTCAAAAGTTTGCTCATCAAAAGTTCCCCCTTGTTCGAAAACGGATCTACTCGGGCCGGACGCCGGTAAACTGGCCCGGCCGGAACGGGACGTTAAAGTTTGATCCCGGACCGACTTGCGGCTGAGTGCCCAATAATCCCTGAACCATCGCCAGCCGCGTCAAGATTCTCGGCTCTGTCAACTGAAACCTTCCGGCAAGCACGTCGGAGCGCTCGAAGTCGACTCGCGCCAGCGCAGCCAACTCCTGACCGAATCGTCCGATCGTGGACGCTAGCCCATTGCCGACTTGCATCGACATCTCGCCATCCCGAAACATGTTGATCTCGAAACCACTCAGGATAGCGGCCGCCGACAGCAACTCGTTGAGCTGGCTGATTCCCGCATCGAGAATCTCGAAACTGCGAGCTGAATCCACCGTCGTATACGCACGCGCCACTCGAAGCTGTTGCTCGAAATCCTGGTAACTCGCGGCGCGGTGATTGATCATTTGCTTCGCTTCTTCCAACAACTGCGTCGCGAGTTTCGGATTGTCTTTCTGCGCGGTGCGTGCCGTCTCGACCAGCATGTTGATCTTCTCGTTCTCCGTTTGTAGACGATTGACCAACTGCCTGATCTGCTCGAACGTCGCAGGATCTTCCTTTTTGGTCAACTCGCGAGTTTCGATCCGCCGAAGCATGCCTTCGCGCATGTTGGCTGGAAGAAGATCGTTCGTGATCTGTCGCGCGCGATCGGTGTTTCCTTCTTCGAGTGCTTTGAGGGCGGCCTGCTGGTAGAGCCGCGTTTGAACTTGTTGCGGCGAGGTCGCTGCGACCTGAAGCAGCGTGTCAACGCTTGGATTTTGCCCTAACGATGCAGCGAAATTTGTTAACTGCTGATTCGACATCCCGAGCTCCGCCATCTTTTGACGGACCGCCGACGCTTTAGCGGGAAGGTATTGATCGAGCATCGGCAAGACTGTGGTCATGGTGCCAAACAGACGGCGAGCGTTGACCTGTTCGGTTTGCGCCGGCGTTGGGCCTTGTCCTGATTGAGCCACGGCAACAGGTGCACCAGGACCGCTACCTGCACGAGGCGCAGGCCGCCCGCCTTGCGCCGGTCGCGGATTGTTGTTTGGCGTCGGCGGTGTGATCTTCAACGCGGCATCGGCCATCGTCGACAGGAGCTCGACATAGAGTGATTGATCGAGAGCAGGTCCTCGCCCGACGATTATGGTCGGCGTGTTACTAGCTGTGGATGCCGCGGCGGTGCTAACCGCAATGCGTGGACCGCCGGCAACGAGCGACTGTGCGAGCGTCGCCGCTTCGTTGTTCAGCAAAATGTTCGCCGCTTGAATTCGTTTCACAGTCTTGTCGGCGAGTTTGGCGGCGGAGTCAGGATCCTGCTTGTACAACTGAGTTATGACGTCGCTCACGGTGCGCGGGAACTGGCCCTTTTCCATCATCTGCTCGGCGTTCTGTGCCGCGAGCTTGGGATCGAGTGCGGCGATACGGCCGAGCAGTGTCTGTTCGAGAGTATCTTCGGTGTTGACCGGCGGCCGCGGAGCGCGCGGATCGTTCGTGGGTTGCGCGACTGGAGTCGGTGGTTTTGTGGCTGCGAGTACTTGATACGCGAGTTGTGCGTCGTGGCGCGCGACGGCGAGCACTAACTCCTGCCGCATTTGAGACGCGCGTCGTTCGTTGTCGGTGCGTCGAGAGTTCGTCGGCTGAATGTTTCGGCCGAATTCGGCGACGCCCTCGGCGGCCATTGCGAACAGCGAACGCGCACGGGTCTGGTTGCGATCCCAGAGCATGTCCGCCGCGTTAATCTGCACGCGCACGCGGTTCTCCGTGAGCCGCAGCGATTGCGCCTCGTCGATCACCTGATCCAGCAGGCGGTAAGCGTTTTTCTCCCGTTCCGCTTTCTCCTTTTCTGCCTCTTCCGCTGATGGTTGTTGCGTGGGTTGTTCCTGGGCGAGGGCCGGCGACTGCGCGGCGTAAAACAATCCGAGGGTCAGGGTCAGGAGTACTAATTTTTTCATGGGCGTTACCTCTGCCAACAGTCAACGGATATTAACACGCGTACCCGAGACTAGCGGAACCACAAACCGGCGATTCGCGTTTGTGATTTAGCACGCTATATAATCCCCCGGTTTCCCAAATTTTTAATCAAATTTACGAACTCCGGAGTTATCTCGATGCCCGAGACCAGTCATATAGATGCAAAGTCCGGCGATGTGTTGCTACTCGTCGGCACGATGAAAGGAGCTTTTCTTCTCACTTCCAACGCCGATCGGACCGATTGGACCGTCGGCGGGCCGTATTTCCCGGGCCGCGCCATCTACGCCCTTCATCACGATCAACGCAACGGGCGAAACCGCGTCTGGGCCGCCGTCAATAGCTCATTCTGGGGCTCATACCTGAGCACGTCTGACAATTTGGGCCGCGACTGGACCGAACCCGAGGCTTACAGCATCAAGTTTCCGGAAGACAGCGACACAGCGCTGAAACAGATCTGGCAACTTGAAGAAGGCCATGCGGACGACGCCGACACGCTCTTCTGCGGCGTCGAACCGGCAGCGCTTTTCAGATCTGACGACGCGGGCGGCAGTTGGTCGCTCGTGAAAGGACTCTTCGATCATCCGCACCGGCCGCAGTGGCAGCCCGGCGGCGGCGGCTTGTGTCTGCACACCATTTTGCAGGACCAGACGAACCGCGATCGGATGCACATCGCGATCTCGACCGGAGGCGTTTATCGCACTGACGATGGCGGCAAGAGCTGGAACGCGCGAAACGTCGGCGTGCGCGCGCAGTTTCTGCCGCCCGAACATCGTTATCCTGAGTTTGGCCAGTGCGTACACAAGATCGTCAGCCATCCTTCGAATCCCGACCGGTTGTTTTTGCAGAACCACTGGGGACTCTATCGCAGCGACGACGGCGCCGACTCCTGGACCGACATCGCGAACAACGTTCCTTCCGACTTCGGCTTTGCGATGGTTGGCGATCCGAACGACGCTAACTCGGTTTTCATCATTCCGCTTGAGTCGGACGAGTTTCGTTGCACGCCGGAAGCGAAGCTGCGCGTTTATCGCACGCGCAACGCCGGCGAATCGTGGGAGGCGCTTGCGAACGGCCTGCCGCAGGAGAACGCGTTTGAAACGATTCTGCGCGATGGAATGGCGTCGGACAATTTGAACCCGGCGGGAATCTACTTCGGGACGCGCAACGGCAAGCTGTTTGGTTCGAGCGACGCCGGAGAATCGTGGCAGTCGATCGCCGAAGGCCTGCCGCCGGTCGTTTGTGTAAAAACTTCAGTGGTGAAATGAATATGAAGACCCTCTTAACAATCACACTCGCAATCATGTTGTGCTGTTCAGTGGTGAACGCACAGGAACACAAACAGGAACCCAAGGCGCCAGCCTCGCCGCCAGCCGGTTTGATGCAGTTTCAAATGGCGTTGATGAAGCGCGGTCCCAAGTGGTCGCCGGATCCGAGCAGAGAACGCGCCGAGATGCGACAACGTCACATCGCACATCTGCGGTCGATGCTCGAAGCCAACAAGCTGATGATCGCCGGCGCTATTAGAGACGATAACGAACTCGTCGAGGTCCAGATCTTTCGCACGAACTCAGCGGAGGAAGCCACGTCCTGGCTAAATCAGGATCCGGCAGTTGCGGCGGGGTTCATCGTTCCCGAGTTGCACCCGTGGTGGTCGGAAGACGTCATGAAGAAGACGACGGTGTTGCCGAACAAACTCACGACTGCGTATCTCGCGTTTCTCACGCGCGGCGAAAAGTGGACGCCGGAAAAGACGCCCGCAACTGAAGAGATTCAAAAAGGGCACATGGCAAACATTCAACGGCTCGCGGACATGAAGAAACTCGTCGTCGCGGGACCGTTCGGCGACAACGGCAAGCTGCGCGGCATCTTCGTCTTCAAAGTCGATTCGATCGAAGAAGCGCGTGAGCTCGCGGCGACGGATCCAGCGGTGAAAGCGGGACGACTCGCGCTTCAGATTCACCCGTGGTCAGTGCCGGAAGGAATCCTGCCGTGACGACGATCAACGTTTCGGGTTTCTTGACGGATTTCACGTCCGGCAAGCACGTGATCGAGCTCGACGCTTCGCCCGCGACTGTCGGACAAGCGCTCGAACAACTGTGGCAGATGTATCCGGGCCTGCGCGATCGCGTGTTGACCGAGCGCGGCGAGGTGCGCATGCACGTCAACGTGTTTCTTGAAGACGAGAACATTCGGCGCCGGGAGTTGCTCAACACGCAACTGCCGGAGAACAGTGAGATCACGATCTTGCCGTCGGTCAGCGGCGGTTCGGTTTAAGGGTTTAAGGGGAAGAGTTATGCGAGCAACATGGAACGGCGCCACGATCGCCGAGAGTGACGACACGATCGTGATCGAAGGCAATCACTACTTTCCACGCGACGCGATTCGCCAGGAGTACTTTCAACCCAGCAACACCCACACGATCTGCCCGTGGAAAGGCGAGGCCAGCTACTTCAACGTCGTCGTCAACGGCGAAACGAACAAAGACGCAGCCTGGTACTATCCCGACCCCAAGCCCGCGGCGCGGGAGATCAAAGACTACGTGGCGTTCTGGCGCGGCGTTAAAGTCGAATCCTAATCGGGGTTTTTGCCGTATACTCGATCGCCATGTATTGCCCGTCCTGCGGTAACGAGGAACGACAACTGAGCCAGTTCTGCCGCGCTTGCGGCACGGATTTGCGCGTGGTGCGTTCGTCGCTGGAGCGGCCCGACGCGATTACCGCCTCCGCAGCCTCAGCCCGCGAACACATCGGAATGGCGATCGCAGACCAGATTCGGCAAATGAAGTCGGCGAAAGAGCTCGAGAAGATGGCCGAAGACGTTCTGCCGCCGCTGGAGAAGTTTCTCGAGTCGCCCGAGGAGAAGCGCTTGCGGCGCATTCGCGGCGGCGTGATCACCTCCGCCGTCGGGTTAGGCGCCTCGATCGTCGTGACAATACTGGCGATGGACAAGGTTCACTTGTTGCCCATGATCACGCCCTGGCTGGTCACGTTCCTCGTTGGCATCGGAATGATCGTCAACGGGCTGTGGTTTACGGCTACTCGCAAAGAACTCCCCGGCGATGCCTATGACGCGCTGTCGCAACGCGCCCTCGACTCGACTCTGAATCGCATGACGTACGAAGCAACGCCCCCACGAAACCTCACGAACGAGTTGGCCCCAGCGACGCAACCGAAAGCGTCGATCACCGAACACACCACTCATCATCTGAGAACCGGCAAATCGTAGGAGCTTAGTTAAATGGCCGTAGATCTGGTGGGAGGTTGCCGCGTGTCAGCTATGCGCGAAGGCACTCCCCACGTTACAGGGTCGCTTTCAATCTGGAACCAAGTCGGGAAGGCGGCGGGCGCGAAAGCGATCTCGTTGCGCGTTTTGGAGTTTGGCGTCGGGCTTTCGCCGGGTCTGCGTAATCAGGACTGCGACGAAGTGCTTTACGTGCTCGAAGATCTCGACGATCCCGAGAAGGCGAAACGCTGTACGGTGTTTATAGACGGGCGGGCGCATCGCGTGCAGGCGCAGACGGGAATTTATCTTCGTCCCGGGCAGACGTTGATGGTCGATAATCCGGGTCCCGAGTCGGTTTGTTTTGTCAGCTCGCAGTGTCCGGAAGGCGAGACCGGGATCGTGCCGTTAGGTTCAGTCGATTTGATAACGGACACGCAGGCGCCCGAACCATCATTGGTGAGGTTGGCGGACCAGCGGGAGATGCCGACAGGCGATCGTTGGTATCGCGTGCTGGTGGACCATGAGATTGGAAGCGAGCAGGTGACGCAGTTTGTCGGATCGATACCGCCGGGACGCGCTCCGGATCACTTTCACGAGTATGAAGAGGTGCTGTTTATTTTGCGTGGGACGGGACGCATGTGGACCGGCGATCTAAATACACCGATTGGACCAGGCTCGTGCGTCTACCTGCCGAAAGGGCAGGTCCATTGCGTCGAGAATACTGGTGACGGTGAATTGAGATTGTTGGGAGTTTTTTATCCGGCGGGCAGTCCGGCGGTGCGGTACGAGACGTAACCACAAAAGGCACAAAAAACACAAAAGGCACAAAACAAAGAACCAAGTAACAAAGAACCAAGTACAAAGAACTAAGTACAAAACTAAGTACAAAGAACTAAGAACAAAGAACCCACTACCTGTCTCACTCCTCTTATGTGCCTTTTGTGGTTTTTGTGCCTTTTGTGGTTAACGCTGTTCGAAGTCGCGGATGTCTTTAAACGGATGATCCGAGTCGTTGAAGTTGGGACGGTAGTAGAACGGCGCGCCGTCAAACTCCTGCACCCAACCTTCTTCCATCCCTAGATCCTCGAGCGCGGCGGTCGCTTTCATCCACTCCGACTCGCGAATGCGCCGCGACAACAGAACGTAGCGCTGGTTAGTCTCCGCCTGGTGCGTCGGGTAGTACTGGGCCATCAGCGAGATCGCCACGCGCGGGCTCAACTCGTCACGCAACCACTCGATCGATTCTCTCGTGCTGCCGACGTCGTTCGGCAACACCAGCAGCCGCACCACGAGCCCACGCTTGAGCAATCCGTCTTCGTCAAACACCAACTCATCACCCGTTTGGCGAAACATCTCTTTCAGCGCCAGTCGCGAGAACTCCTTGTAGCCGCTTACTTTCGAATACAAGTATCCTGACTCGTCGTCGGCATACTTCAAATCCGGCAAGTAAACGTCGACGACGCGATCGAGCAGGCGCAAGACTTCGACGGAGTCGTACGCGTTGGTGTTGTAGACGATTGGCAGTCGCAGACCTTGCTCGGCGGCGATCAGGATCGAACGCGCCATTTGCGGCGCGAAGTGCGTTGGAGAGACGAAGTTGACGTTGTGACAGCCGCGGGCTTGCAGTTCGAGCATCATCTCCGCGAGCCGCTCGTGCGTCACCTGGTTACGGAGCTGTTGTTTGTGCGTTTGCGAGATCTGGTAGTTCTGGCAGTAGACGCAGCGAAGGTTGCAGTTGCCGAAGAAGATGTTGCCGGCGCCTTTGGTTCCGACGAGCGGCGGCTCCTCGCCGAAGTGGGCCGTGTAAGACGAGACGATTGGGAGACGGCCGGAGTAACATGCGGCGATGTCGTCGTTGAGCCGGTTGTTCAGGCAGTCGCGCGGGCAGACGGTGCAGCGCTCGAGCAGACGCTCGAGATCAGCAACGCGCCGCTGGAGCGTGCCGTCGCGCAGCAGGGCGAGATACGATGGCTCAAAAGATTGCTCGTGACTCACGGCGGCTATGATATTCTGCGCCGCACCAAAGCGCCATGCGACTCTGGCTCTCCAAAAACAGTGAAGTCCCGATTCGCGAGCAGTTGATCACGCAGATCACACTCGGCATCGTCAGTAACGACCTCAAACCGAAAGAGCGTTTGCCCAGTACGCGCGATCTGGCGCGGCGTTACGCGATTCATGCGAACACAGTGAGTGCCGCGTATCGGGAGTTGGCGCGGCGTGGTTGGGTTGAGTTTCGCAAAGGGAGTGGAGTTTATGTGCGCCTTCGTGCGGTCGAAAAGATGGAGGAGGGGCTGGCGCTTGACCAGTTGATCTCGCGGTTCTTTCGGCAGTTGCGCGAGGGTGGGTATTCGTTGGCGGAGATACAAGCGGGTGTAAAGCGCTCGTTTTCCGTGCAACGTCCGGATCATTTTCTCGTGTTGGAAGCGGATCCGGAGTTGCGGGAGATACTCGTTGCGGAGATCGCGTTAGCGACGAGGGCGAGGGTTTCCGGTGTTGGGCCGGCTGAGCTCGATGGTTCAGGTGGACTGCTGGACGGCTCGCGTGATGGTTCACATGGGTTGCTCGATGGTTCGCGTGGGCTGCTCGGCGCGGTGCCTGTCGTGCTTTACGGACATCTCGAGGCGTTTCGCGATCGGATCAAGCCGGAGACGGATGTGCTCGTGGTCCACTCCGCGTCGGTCGTCGAGTCGTTTCGTGGGGAGACGAAGCCACGGGCGGATGCATTGATTGCGATCGTTTCGCGGTGGCCCGAGTTTTTGCGCTGGTCGCGGACGCTGCTGCTGGCGGCGGGGCTCGACGCGGATGCGCTGAGCATTCGTGATGCGCGCGAGCGTGGTTGGGAGAAGGGATTGCGTTCCGCGGCGTTTGTGATCACCGACTCGCTCATGGCCCCGCGAATTCCCGCCGGCTGCGAGATCAAAGTCTTCCGCGTTATCGCAGAGCGTTCACTGCACGAGGTGCGTGACTACGCTGAACGGTTTTTCTGAAAAATCCCTTTTCCTTTGCCCTCCCGCAAGCGGGAGACGCCGCCAGTGGGCCACCCGTGTAAGGAAATTTTCAAACCAACCCACTACTTAGCGAGCGTGCGGATGTAGTTGACGACGTGCCAACGCTCTTCTTCACTCATGCGGCGCTCGCCGGCGGGCATGATCCCGTTGATGCCTTTCGAAATCTTCCAGAAGAGTTCACCGTCAGTCATCGCCGTCATTCGCTCCTTATTCGAGATGTCCGCCGGCTTCCGCCGCAACCGCGCGAGGTTCGCTTCGTTACCCGCGCCAGTCTCGCCATGACAGAACACGCAGTTGCCCTTGTCACGCGTGAGATAAAGCTCTTTACCCTTCGCGATCGACTCCTCGCTCGACGTCGTCGGGTTCTTCGTCTTGTCGGCGTCGTCAGGAAGCTCCCACGTGTTCTTCGAGAAGTCTTGTTGCTGGCCCGCTCCTCCTCCAGACGGCGCGCCGGATCGATTGTCGTTTCGATTGGTCGTCGTCGAACTATTCGAATTTTGGGCCGCCGAACTTGATGGCCCAAACGACATAACAAACAAAGCTGCAATAACTGCAAGTGGGGAGATTGCCAGGACCACTAGACTCTTCCGCATGGTTTTCAGTTTCTCCTTTTTGTTCTTCTTACCGGCCGCTTTGCCGGCGCGGACTTCGCCGGAGTTGTCTCCGCCTTCGGTTTCGTTCCTGCGCTACGAACCAGGTCGGCGAGCATCGTGCCCGGAATGTCGCCTTCGATGACGATCTCGTTCTCTTTCGCAGTCAGTCGGATACTCTGCAACGCGGTCTGCGCGTTCTTATCGGGCACGGCCTCGATCCCGTGTTTCATCAAACTCGACAACAGACCGGTGATGATCTTCGCGGTGTCGGGATTATCGGCGTTCATCGCGCCGCGCAGATTGTAATTGGCGCCGGACATTGTAACGGCAGCGTAGAAGTTGCCAAAGCTCGAATCGCACCGTGCTTCGCGCGGCGTCGTTTCCGTGCCGAGCATTCCGAAGCTGCGGACGAACGCCAGCAACGGCGAACCCGTCGCGGCGAGGAGCGCATTCGGATCGCGCATCAGCGATTGGACCGTCTCGGGCCTGATGCGTCCACCGCCTTCAGCCGCTTCGATAGCCGACTTCAGATAACGAAGATTTCCGATCGCGATCGAGTTGGGCGTCAAAGCGACAGCGCCGATCTCGGTGAACGGCTTGAGTATCGGGGTCTTTTCAGCTTGCGCGGCTATCGGATCGATCTTCATCAGCGAAATCGTCTTTGCGCCGTGCTTCTCGGTGCGCACTCTGTCCTGCGCGGATAGTTGAGCCAACGTCAGCAGCGAGTCGGCACTGAAGTCGCCCCCCGCGACGGCCATGATGTCAGGCGCCACGAAGCTCAAATCGCCGGCGGGTTTGTTGAAGCGGACGGCGATGACGAGATATTCGACGTTCGTCGGATCGAAGCCGACAGCGCTTTTCATCTGCGCGAAGCCGCTGCGCATTTCCTCGAGGTCCTTCGGCGCCAACACCTTCGGCACGACGTCGTTGAGGATGCGCTGCGGGCTGAGGTAAATGAGCACGTCCGCTTCGGGCAGACTCGCGAGTGAAGCCGGCTGCGCGAAGGTCGTCGCGGCGAAGCTGAGAACAGCAAGAACGGTCAGCAAAAGCAATTTTGTTCGTCGCAAATTGGAGGCCTCCATTTTGTTAATCCCTGGTTACACTTCCGAGTAACGGAAACAGTTTAGATCGTGATCGTTCACCATGCCGACGGCCTGCATGAACGAATAACAGATGGTGGAGCCGACGAACTTGAATCCGCGCTTCGAGAGATCCTTGCTCAACGCGTCCGAAATGGGAGTCTGCGCGAGCACCGGCTGTCCGCGTTTTCGCCGCAGCGGCTTGCCATCGACAAAGCGCCAAACGTAGTTGGCGAAACTTCCGAACTCGCGCTGCACTTCCAGGAAAGCCCTGGCGTTCGTGATCGCGGAATTGATCTTCAGTCGATTGCGGACGATGCCGGCGTCGTTCATCAACGCGGCGACTTTGCGTTCGTCGTATTTGGCGACCTTCGCCGGATTGAAACCGTCGAAGGCGCGGCGATAGTTGTCGCGCTTGTTCAGGATCGTTTCCCAACTCAGACCGGCCTGCGCGCCCTCCAGAATCAGAAACTCAAACAAGCGTGTGTCGTCGTGAAGCGGCACGCCCCATTCTTCGTCGTGGTAAGCGATTGAGAGTGGTGTTCTGGCCCAGGCGCAACGCTTCGTCATCGCGCCACAGATTACACTGTTTCAATCAAATCTCAAGCGATTCTTCCGGTGAGGCACTTAACGACTGTGACGAGCTCGCGTATGTCGACCGGCTTCGCGACGTGGGTGTTGTAACCCGCGGCGATGGCGCGCACTCGATCCTGTGTTCGGGCGTAAGCCGTTACGGCGATGGCGGGAATGTGTGCGGACCATCCGTCGTATTGAGTGCGCACTTGTTTGATCAGGTTGTAGCCATCCGTGTCAGCCATGCCGATGTCGCTGATCAGCAGATCGAACGGCTCAGACTGGAGCAACTTCAACGCCTCCCCGGCCGAACCGACGCCACGCACTTTCGCGCCGTGTTTGGTGAGATCGATCGTGAGCAGATCCAGCGCGTCGAGATCGTCTTCAACGACCAGAATCCGCACGCCCGTGAGATCAGAATCCGTCGGAACGTCGTCGCAGGGTGCGGCCGCGGGCGGTGCTTCGAGACTGAGCTCAGCACGCGGCAACGGAAGTTTGACCGTGAAAACCGCGCCAAATCCCGCGCTGAGGTTTTCCGCACTGATCACACCACCATGCAACTCAACGAGATGACGCACGATGGCCAATCCGAGACCGAGTCCTCCGTGTGTGCGAGTCGTCGAGCCGTCTGCCTGGCGAAACCGTTCAAACACGTGCGGCAGAAACTCAGGCTCAATGCCGGGTCCCGTGTCAATGACCTCCAGTTCAACGTAAGTCTTGTCCTGGCTGACGCGAATCGCGACCGTACCGCGCACGGGCGTAAACTTCGAAGCGTTTGAAAGCAGGTTCCAGACCACCTGCTGGAGCCGATCGGCGTCGCCGGCAATGACTCGCAGTCCTTCCTGATAAGTCTCCTCGACGCTGATGTCCTTCGCCTCGAGCGCCGGCCGAACGGCGTCCAACGCCGCTTTAACGACTGCCACCAGATCGACCGGCGCGAGGTGAAGCTGAAGCTTCCCGGTGATGACGCGCGACACGTCGAGGATGTCTTCGATGATCTGTTTCTGCGCCCACGCGTTTCTCTCGATGACCTCCATCGCGTGCAGCGCGCTCTCCGTGTCGAGCCGGCCCGATTTCAACATGCGCGACCAACCGATAACCGCGTTCAGCGGCGTGCGCAGTTCGTGAGACAACGTCGCGAGAAACTCGTCCTTCAAACGGTTCGCTTTTTCAGCGTCAGCGCGCGCGACGCGTTCGCGCACGAGCAGGTGGGCCAACTTTTCTTCCGCTCTTTTGCGCTCCTGAAACTGTCCGATCTGGAAACCGACGCTGCCGATCATGTCGAGCAGATCCTGATCCGGCTGGCGAATCTCCTGGCTGAAGAACTCGATCACGCCGACGACTTCATCGCCGAGCAGGATCGGAAAACCGAAAGCGGCGCGCAATCCCGCTGATTCGGCGACATCCGCGCGCGAAAAGTCTCGATCCTCGGTCAGGTTCGGAATCCACCAGGGCTTACCGCTTTCCCAGATCCGGCCCGGCAAACCGGCACCGCGCGCGAAAGTGCGCGAGCGAGAAACCTTCTCGAACCCATTGACATTCAGCGAACGCCGGTGCCACACGTCGATACAACGCAACACTTCGCCCTGGTGATCCGCTGCCCAAAGCACGCCGACATGCCAGCCCAGGCTCTCGCAAACGGTCTCGAGAATCTCGTGCGTGCCTTCGACGAAGTCGATCGAGCGTGAAAGGATTCGCGTGATCGCGTACTGCAACGCCAGTCGTTGTTCGCTGCGGCGGCGCGCGTTGATCTCGCGCGTGCGTGAGGTGATGTCGCGCTTGATGCAGACGTGGCAGATCGGTTCGCCAAGGCCGTTGCGCATCGTGAACGCTGAGAGATCGAGGATTCTCCGTTCACCGGTTTTGGTGCGGCAGATGATCTCGCCTGAGTATTCTCCGGCAACGGCCAGTTCGCGAGTGATCTCGGCGAATGCGTCTTCGCCGAGGTCGAGTACGGGCGTCTGCCCCTGAAGGTCGATATCTTCGTAGCCGAGCAGGGTGAAATGAGCGCCGTTTTGTTGGAGATATACGCCATTCGGGTCAACAATGGCGATGGCTTCGTTCGAATGCGCAAAGATCTCACGGTACAGATCAGCAGCCAGTTCTACTGCTCGGGCAGCCGGTTGAGCTTCCGCACGCGACATAAACCTCAGCTTTTCAGGGGATCTTTCCGGGGGGTGAACTGATTCTAGCACATATATTTGCGGATCTGGACGGGCGCGCCTGATCTGACTGAATGATAAACGGCGTTGGCAATTTCGACCGACATCAAACCGTCGTGAGCAGTCACCAGCGGCGATGTGCCGTTGACGATCGAATCGACGAACGCGCGGTCTTCCTGCGCGTAGCCCCACTTTTCCTCGCGCGGCAACTGCTGCATCGACTGATCGCTGAAGTGACCTTCGAGGTTGGTGCTGCAAATCAGCGATTCCATCTCGCGCGTCACCAGCGTCGCATGATGACAAAACACCTCGACGCGTTCGAACGGAAACAACCAGCTCGCGTCCGCGGCGGTCGCCAGCGTCGCGTGCATTCCATTAGCGAACTTCAACAGCACGGAAAAGTCGTCCACTTCTTTGTACTCGTGCGTCGATCCGATCGCGTGCAGACTTTCGAGCTCGCCGAACAGGAAACGCATCATGTCGAACATGTGGATCGGTGTTTCGTAAAGAAAGCCGCCGGTGACTTCCGGGTCGCCGGTCCAGACTGGTTTCAGTAACTCGCCGCGGTTCATCTTGACGTGCGCCGAGTGCGGGCGGTGTGTTTCCGTGAGCAGTCGTTTGAGAGTGGCGTACACGGGCGCGAACCGGCGATTGTGTCCGACCTGGAAAACGGCTTTGGTGTGTTTTGCTTTTTCGCAGACAGTTTCAGCCTCGGCGATCGTCGTCGCGAGCGGTTTCTCGCAGAAGACATGCTTGCCGGCGTCGATAGCGGCGATGGCGAGCGGGACGTGTCGCGTGTTCGGCGTAGTGATGAACACTGCGTCCGAACGTTCGATCACTTCGTCCGGCGTTGACGCGACGAGGGCGTCGTGCGCTCGCGCGAGTCGTTCGGCGCATTCGGGAACGACGTCGTGTACGGCAACAACTTTAACGCGTTCGTCGCGCGCGAGAAGGTTCGCGTGAACGCCGGCGATGTAACCGGCGCCTATGATTCCGATTCTGATGTGCATGTGATTCGTTCCGCGGCCGCTTTCGCCTCGCGCGCGAGTTCAAACGGATCTCGTTCCCAGTACTCCGGGCGGAAGATCTCAACGCTGGCGACGCCGTCGTAACCAATCTTTCGGAACGCCGCCATCATCTCACGCAGCGGCAGGATGCCGAGGCCGGGCAGCAGCCGGTGGCGGTCTTCGAGTTCGGCGCGCGGCAGGTTCTCGGCGTCGTTAATGTGAAAGATGTAGATGAGGTTCGGATCGAGCTTTTCGATCATCTGTAACTTCGAACCGCCGGCATAGAAATGAAAACTGTCGATCACCAAACCGACGTTGTCGCGTGCGGTTTCGCGCACGATCTCTTCCGCGAGGTCCAGCGTCGGAACGCTGCAATCCGGCTGGCCCAAAAACTCGAACCCGAGCGCCACGCCATGCTCGGCTGCGATGTCGCAAAGTTCGGCCAGCACCGGAACTGATTCCGCGACGACGTCAACGTTACCTGACGGCAGCCGTCCGGGAACTACGACGATGTACGGACACTCGATCTCAGCCGCGATGCGGCTCAGCTCGCGGCACTCCTGTTTGATGCCTTCATAAGCCCGCTCATCGCGAAACGTGATGTGCTCGATGGAGTTGATGCTCAAAGGACGGACGCCGGAGTCTTTGAACAGGTCCCTGATGGATCCGTGGCCGAGTTTAGCTTTCCAGATTTCCAGGTAGTCGAAGCCGGCGGCTTTTGCGGCTTGCACGTCAGTTTCCAGACTGGCGCGCATGGTTGTCGCGCCGTTTAGAGCGAGTTTCATAGGTTTGCAGAATAACATGGGATCGGCGGTTTGACTTGGCGTGTAAATAACTGTAAAAGCGAGGTGCTTCCGCATTACAAAAGGAGACTCAAAATGGCTCTACGACTTGGCGATATAGCACCCGATTTCAAAGCAGACACAACTGAAGGACCGATTAGTTTTCACGAATGGATCGGCGACAGTTGGGCGGTCCTGTTTTCCCATCCCAAGGACTTCACGCCCGTGTGTACAACCGAGCTCGGTTACGTCGCGCGTTGCAAGCCCGATTTCGAAAAACGCGGCGTTAAAGTGATCGGCCTGAGCGTTGACCCGACCGACTCCCACAAGCGATGGGCGGAGGACATCAGGGAAACGCAGGGCACGGCGCTCAACTTTCCGGTGATCGCCGACCCGGATCACAAGATCGCCGAACTCTACGACATGATCCATCCGGAGATCAGCGACGTGTTCACCGTCCGCTCGGTCTTCGTGATTGGCCCAGACAAGAAGATCAAACTGATGATCACCTATCCGGCAAGCACCGGACGCAACTTCGACGAGATCCTGCGCGTGATCGACTCACTGCAGTTGACCGCGAAGTACAGCGTCGCCACGCCGGTGAACTGGAAAGACGGCGACGATGTGATCATCGTTCCGTCGCTCTCCGATGAAGCTGCCAAAGAGAAGTTTCCCGGCGGTTGGAGAGCGCCGAAGCCGTACCTGAGAATCACGCCGCAACCGAACAAACCGGCGGCGTCGACGGACACGGCCGCGAAAAGCGCGTAATTAAACGCGCGCGTAATAAAGGCGCGCGTCGTAGTTTGTTGTTAAATAGAGAGCCCCGTCCGGGTGTCGAAGAAGTGAGCTTTATCAGCGACGATTCGCAACCAGACGGGGCTTTCCACGTCCGCACGAAACTCCGCCGGCGCGCGGGCGATCAGCCTGTTATTTCCCACCGTGAGAAAAACGAAAGTCTCATTACCCATTAACTCAGTCACATAAACAGTCGCGGCGATCGCCCCATTCTGAGGCTCATTCAAGACGCGAATATGCTCCGGACGAATTCCAATCGTGATTTGATTCGTGTTTTCTTTTGTGACTGGAATGCGAATCAACTCGCTCATGAAAACACCGCCGTCGATTCGTCCGTCGATAAAGTTCATGCTGGGACTGCCGACGAACTCCGCTACGAAACGGTTTGCCGGATGGTTGTAGATGTTGAGCGGCGTGTCGAACTGTTGCAGCTTCCCGCGTTTCATCACTGCGACTCGCGACGCCAGCGTCATCGCTTCCGCTTGATCGTGCGTGACGTAGATGGTCGTCGTGCCGAGTTGGTGTTGCAGGCGTTTCAGTTCGCCGCGCATCTGCACGCGCAGGCGAGCGTCGAGGTTGGACAACGGTTCGTCCATCAGGTAAGCACGCGGCTCGCGCACGATCGCCCGCGCGAGTGCCACCCGCTGACGTTCGCCGCCTGAAAGCTGGCGCGGTTTGCGGTCGAGCAGCGACTCGATCTCGAGCATGGCGGCCACGTCGTTCACGCGTCTTGCGCGTTGGTTTTTATCGAGTTTTCTGACGCGCAGCGGGTAGGCGATGTTTTCGGCGATCGTCATGTGCGGATACAGCGCGTAGCTTTGAAAGACCATGGCGAGATCGCGACGCTGTGTCG
>DASRIM010000458.1:0-10436 GCA_035649995.1 Pyrinomonadaceae bacterium
CCAGTCACGTGATCCTTTGCGGGAATTACAAGGCTGACAGGAGGGAACCAAATTACCGATTTGGTGACCGAAACCTCGGAGCTCAGATTTTTCGACTAAGCCGACTAAGTGATCCCACGTGGTAGCCGGGTTGTCGCAATACACACACTTGAGATCACGACTGGGATCTTGCCCCAAAAACAGCAGTGCGGAAGTCAGCATTTGATCGTCGTACTCCGAGCAGGGCGCCAAAGCTGAAGCGAACGCATGATTCACTGTCGTGCGTCGTTTCTGAAAAATGGAATAAGGTCGAAGATGTGAGCGTATGCTTTCTTTTCGCATTGGATTTTTGTTGTTCTATGTTGGTAGCTAACAAGAATGGCGGCCCGAGGGCCGCCATTCGTTTCGAACGATACGAACAACCTCTACTTGTCAGTCAGCTTCGGTACGGAGAAGTTGCCGCCTGACAATTGAATCGGATCGAACGTCAGATCGATAAGCACGAGACCAGCGGGACTCGTGACGCGGAGACCGAATCGATCCGCGAACCCCGGCTCGCCGTTGTCGATCACCCGCGCAATGAAGCTATGATTGCCGACGCCGTTAACCGTCGCCTTTCCACTCGGCTTTGCTTCATTCGCGACGATCGCCATCGCGCCGATCGCGTTGCTCTTGACCACGACGTCGCCCGTCGGTCTGTGTTCGATGTAAAGCAGCGACCCCTGAGCGTTGCCGTTCTTGAGGTACTTGATATTCACACCGATATTTGCTTTGTAGCCGTTGTGAATAAGGCTGCCTCCACCCGCCACGAACCCAAGCGACGGATCGTAGACCGTTAGCACAGTACTACCCGTGCCCTGGTAGAAGTTTCCGTTGATCGTCAGCGATACGTCGTAGACGTTCACCGGAACATTGTTCAGCGTGAAGCACGCCGTGCGCGTTGCGTCGACGCCGCCGCCACCCAACACAACAGCACCGGCCGAAACAGCCGAACCACTGCCAATCGGTGTGACGGTAACTGTCACGCTCGTAATGTTCGTCGTGTCTCCGGGGCTGCCGTCGCTCACCTCGTTCATCTCGAAGCAGAGCGGTATTGGCCCACCCGTACCACCCGGCGAATTCACCTTCACCGCGAAAGAATTGGCGGCCGCCGGATCGACGTCAGCGTCCTCTCTCGAGACCGTCAGCGTGCCCGTGTTACTGCTGTTCAGGAACGCAGAGTTCGTACTCGTGAACGCTGCCGTAATTGTATGTGGTCCAGCCGGCAGGTCGACGGTGTACGACGTTGTAGCCACACCGCTCGAGTTCACGGCGACCGGAGAACCCACCGGATTGCCGTTAACCGAGAACTGCACGTTGCCGGAGATGGTCTGATCCAGATAAGTGGCCGGGCTGACGGTTGCCTTCAGCGTCGCCGGATCACTGTAAACGCCGGAGACGGCATCGACCGTGACTGACGTCGCAGTCGGTTCCTGCACGCTCAGAATCTGATCGTGCGCGGTCAGACCGTTGTGGTGGTGCATCAACAACAGACCGAGAGAACCGTTAGCCTGATAGTTTGCCTTGTTGTAGTTGACGGGAACAGCTCCGCCATTCACGTCGAGATACACCGGCAGACCCGCAATGCCATTGGTCACATCGAACCCGGGATTAGCCGCATCGTACGTGCGCGTCGTCATGGTGTCGATGGTGCCGCCGAACCCGCGACTCGTGGTCGTGATGCGATAGTTGAATTTCGCGTTCGCGGTGGTCAAATTGAGCGCCGAAGCAGTCACCGGGATGACCATCATGTTGGTGTTGTAAACGACAGTTTCCAAACTCGCCGCCGAGAAGTTGTTGATGAAACTATCCGAAGCGAACCCGCCGGTGAACGGCGACGCTCGACGCGCTGACACAAAGACGTCAAACAGGTTCCCCTGCGCATCGGCAAAGGCCGTGTTGATGATCTGAAAATCGTCAGTGCCGTTTCGATCACGATCAATGAAGATGTTGATCTGGACATCACTCGGCGTGGACCATTTTCCGTGCGTCGCGATGGCAAAGAAAATCTTCGTGACGTTATTGACGACGCTGTTTGTAGCCTTGAAATCGCTCGTCACGCCGACGGACTTCAAATCAGCGTTACTCGCAAAACTCGTAGACACGATGTTCGCCGGACTCGTGCCCTGTAACTCAAAGGCACTGACCAGTGAACGCACATCGACCGGAGTAGCAAGGCCAGTGTCAACGCCTTGTCCCGTCAAGCCGACGCTCGTCGAACCTGTCGGCCCCGTAAACAAAACGTAATTGTGTTCCGTCGTCATGTTCGAAGCCGGACGCGGAGCTGCATACACGGGTAAACGCAACGCGGTACCGCTGTCAGGCGTCAAGGTGACGTTGCCGGATTCCTCGCTCATGAAAAAACGCGCATTGGTGCCCTGCGTCGCCGCCATCGTCGCATCGCGCACGTGCTTCATCGCCGCGGCATTCGCCGTCAGCTCGATGCGAAACGTCGTCGAACCACCAGCGGGCACAGTGATGTTTGGACCATCCGGGAACGTATAGGTCACGCCGGGCACGTCTGACAAAGGTACATAAGCGAGGTTGTAGCTCACATCAACCGCGCCCTTGTTCACGACTCGCGCCGTCCTGATAACACTCGCAGTGCCGACAACTTCCGGAGAGCCGAATGAGATACTCACGCCGCCCAAAGCGTCGTCGTTGTAGGCGATCACTTCGGCCGAACTGGCATCCTGGAGATCGATGCGTCCGGCGCCCGTTCGAGCCACGCCAAACTTCGAGCCCGCACCATGCGTGCCGGTAAACAAATCGTGATTCGCCGTGTTCATCACGAGCGCTTTCAACTCTTCAACGGACCACGTCGGATGCAATTGACGAAGTACTGCCATAGCGCCGGCGACATGCGGCGTTGCCATCGAAGTTCCGCTAAGCGTAGCGGGCAAGTTGCCCGTGCCGAAGCCTGTCGAAATGATGGAACTACCGGGCGCAGAAATGTCCGGCTTTACGCCCGTATCGTTACGGCGCGCGCCGCGCGAACTGCTGCCGCTGACTGTGTCGCCCAAATGCGTAAATCGCATAGTTGCGTTGACGCCGGTTCCGAGCTGGGCCTTGATGGCGTTGCCGTCGGCAAGTGTGATCGATAGCGACATGATCGTAATCGTAGGATCCGAGCCGCCCATCGAGATCGTGCCCGCAACATTGTTGGCGACGATTACGCCAGTCGCTCCAGCGTCTTGAGCGTTCTTCACTTTGAACGTGAAACCGCAGCCGCCGCCTCGGTCTATGAGAGCGAGTTGTCCCGTAAAGAATCCCGGTGCGAATGTTTGACAACCATCGGAAGTCGTGCCGACTGTTCCGCCGGGCGATCCCGGAAATGGATCCGTGGAACCGTCGTCGGCGAGTTTAATGCTGCCGGGAATTTCTGTCGGCGTCTCTATCAACGGGTTGAAGGCGCCGGGAAGCGCCGCTTTATTTCCGGCGATTGCGGCTGGCGAGGCGACTGCTAACGTCGATTGCTGGAGACCGAAGTCCACAATGTTGGCGACTGAAATCGTGCGAGTTGAAGTGCTGGGGCTTCCCATGATGAAGTGCGTGTCACCAGCATTGCCCGCCGCGGCGACAACGATCACGCCCGCCAGCGCTGCGTTGGTGCTTGCGGCCGCACTCGCGTCAGTGGACGTGCCGAAATTGGAGCCCAGCGACATGTTGATGACGTCCACGTGATCCGAAGGATCTCCGTCGCCGTTCGGATCGACGGCCCAGTTGATCGCCTGGGTAGTCAGACCGGTGTTTCCCGTACAACCGAACACTTTCAGAGCGTAGAGCTGGGCGCGCGGCGCGACGCCTGGTCCAATGGTCAACGAAGAAAACGGCGTCGTGCCGTCGTATGGACCAGGGAATGTCGTGCCGTCAGCCTTGACGCCTAACCCGGTCGCACTGCCGGAAACGTGTGAACCGTGTCCATTGCAGTCGAGGGGGTCCGGATCCTGAACCGGCACGTTGGCGCCGGTGTAAGCATCGCCGGCGAAGTCCATGCCGCCGACGACCTTCGCGGTGGGGAAGGTGCCGGGCTCGAGGATGGTGCGGTTGTTGGCCGCGTAAGCGGCGGCCGTGCCTGGACCACCGAAGTTCGCATGCAGGTAGTCCGTGCCTGTATCAATGACCGCAATCCTGATCCCATCGCCCGCGGCGCCGCCAGTTGCGGCCCACGCGCTGGCAGCTTTGATAAACGGCAAACTCGTCGAATTATCGATGTAGTGAACGGGAAGCGCATGGACGGCTTTGACATCCGCGTGTCCTCGCAGTTGCGGGAGAACGCCCGCGTCAATTCGAGCGGCGATACCGTTGTAAGCGGTCTGTACGCTGTACAGCACTCTGGCGCTCCGGCCGAAGTTACCGAGACGCGCGAGCACACGCTGCTGTGCTCCCCTGATTCGCGCCATTTGTGCGCGCGCTGCGGATTGTGCCGCGGCACGCTCTTGCGGATTGACAGCCCGGTCGCTCCGATTGCCTAGGGCCTGCGCATAGACTCTCGAGGTCGGAACGTCGAAGAGCTCGATCATGACGTTGAACTCACCCGATTCCGGGAGCTCGTCCTGACCTGCTTCCAGGTCACCGATTGGCCGATCATCCGCGTATTGCGTGCGATCAAAGCTCGTGGTTTGAGCGCGACTGACTTCATCCGGTTTGAATAGTACGTACGTGAGCAGACCCAGAGCGGCCAGGGTTGCAAGCATTTTGAGAGGCATTCTTGCGGGCATTCTTTACCTTTCCATTTGACGAGTTTAAACGAACGATTACCTTCGGCTGCCGCACCGACGAAAGGAGAAGCGCAGCCAGACACCGGGCACAGGAAGTGGGGGGAGCGCTGAGCTAGATTGTTTTCTGAGCTTCTACCACTAAAGACAGGCCGCGTACTATATAGGAGCTTAACCAATCAGACAAGTTTGCGAGGCGAAACGGGCTAAAGAATAGATGGTCAGTTCACAACAACTCGACGACTATGCGGCGAACGGCTTTCTCGTCATCGACGGCTTCGCCAGCCAGCAGGGGTGCGACGAGTTGCGGGAACGCGCGTCGCAGTTGGTCCGGCAGTTTGAGCCGGCGGAGGTGATGTCGATCTTCACTACGCACGAACAGAGCCGGGTGACGGATGAGTACTTCTTAACGTCAGGCGACAAAATCCGGTTCTTTTTCGAGGAGAATGCATTCGCGCCTGACGGAACTCTCAAACAATTAAAAGAGCGGTCGATAAACAAGATCGGCCACGCGCTTCACGATCTCGATCCGGTCTTCAATCGATTCTCGCGCAGTCCGAAAGTCCAGGAGCTGGCAAAGGATATCGGGATCAAAGATCCGTTGCTGTTGCAATCGATGTACATCTTCAAGCAGCCAAACATCGGCGGTGAAGTCAGTTGTCATCAGGACAGCACGTTTCTCTACACCGAACCGATCGACATCGCCGGACTATGGTTCGCACTGGAAGACGCAACGATCGAGAACGGCTGTCTCTGGGCCATACCGGGTGGACACAAGTACGGATTGAAATCGCGTTGGGTCAGGACCGCGAACGATACGATGGAATTCGTGACATTCAACAACGAACCATGGCCCGAAGCCGAACTAAAACCGTTAGAAGTCCGCAAAGGAAGCCTTATCTTACTCCACGGACTTCTGCCGCACCGGAGTCTCGAAAACCGTTCGGACAAATCCCGTCAGGCCTACACACTTCACCTCATCGGCGGAAACACTTATTACCCGCCCGACAACTGGTTACAGCGGTCGCCTTCGATGCCGCTAAGAGGCTTTGAGTGAGTTAGTTACTTGGCCGGAGCAGGCCGCGGAAGATGCCTTGGACGCGCACTTGTGCTGCCGGAACAGTCAGTGGTTGAAGTTGAGAATTAGCCGGCTGCAACTCGATGTTCGTACCGCGACGAAATAGCCGCTTCAGCGTCGCCTGGTTCTCCTCGATCAGCAACGCAACGACGATCTCTCCATCACGCGCATCCGTCCGATTCTCGATCAGAGCAATATCACCGTCGCAGATGTGCTCGTCGATCATCGAGTCGCCTTTCACCCGCAACGCATAAACCCGATCGGGCTTCACTCGACCCAACAGGAAGCGCGGCACCGGTATGCGTTCTTCGTAGTCGACTACTTCGAGCGGTGCGCCTGCGGCGATGCGCCCTAACAGTTTTACTTCACAAAGAGAGTCGCTGCTGCTGTCTTCAACTTTGACGTTGAGCGCAAACGATCCGTCTTCATGTTCACGGACCAGGAGACCGCGACGCTCGAGAGCAGCGATGTGCTTTGCAATCGTCGCGCGCGACTTCACTCCAAACTGTCGTGCGATCTGTGCGTAGGAGGGTATGTAACCGTGGCGTTCGAGAAAACGAGTGATGTAATCGAGAATCTCTTTTTGTCGCTGCGTTCGAGGGAGCATATTCAGCAGTTCCCGATTGTGTCCCGCTCCTGATAAGAACTCTAGTGGGCCGTTAAAGGTGACGAAGCATTCTATGGCGCACAAACAAAAGCGTCAAGCGTTTGTTCTGATGGTTGGTCGTCCAACGATGATTTATCTGATCCGTGTTAGCGAATCGAATAGCGCACTAGCGTGCGAGGGAAAATGCGAACCGAAGGCGGCATCTTCCCATACGGCACTGGTTGCTCTTTCAACACAGCCTCCGCCTTCGTTCCGTAAACTGCTTCGTTGAGATCGTTGTCGGGACTTATCACTGCTCCTTTCAGAGCAGCCCCGAGGAACACGCCTTTGCTGCGCGAGTAGGAGAGAATGCCTGCATCAAGCCGCGGGTTGGTGGAAGCTGAGGCTTCGCGGCCGATTGGACCAGCAGCGACGCCGGCTTCACCGCCGAGCTCAAACTTGTCTTTAAGCAAACCATTCAGACCACTCTCATTCATTATGAGTAGAATGTAGTCCGTCTTCTGCGCGCCGATCTGTGGTCCAAAACTGCCGCCGCCGAGATTGAAGAAAGCAGGAGCACTCCAGCCTCCTTTTACTCTTCTGCTGATCACGCCCTGACCGCCGCGTCCTCCAACCAGAAACGCGGCTTTGATCACGTCGGGAAAGACGGCGATCGCTTCCGCGGTGTCGAGTAACTCTTTCGGAATGGCCTGATCCTTCACGTTCATGATTTCAGTGAACGTCTTGGCCGCGTCACTCGCGTGACGCGCAGCATCTTGAGTGCGCGACTTCTTTTGCGCGGGTGTGAACACCGCCGTCGAGACCAGCAATCCAGTTAGTACCACAGCGAACCACGCACGAGCCATAAACATAACGGACAAACCCTCCTGAACTCTACGATGCACGTTCGTCAGATTAGTTTTCCTTCTGCGGTAAACGATAGTAACTCGTAACCGAAAATTCTTTGAGGCAATCCGCCGCAACTTTTCCTTGACTTCGTTAGCAAGGGGTATTACATTGCGCGGACTTCGCAATCTGCTTGTCCGAGCATTTTGATTGTGGCTCCCCCCGTAGCCGAGGAATTCCGGACAGGACTCCACTCACACTGATCGTCGCGAGTTGGTGGCTGCCGAACCAACGACGTGTGCTCGTCCACACGTTGTTGAGTCAACGAGTCACTGCGATCAGCTAGCTAAGGTTTTTCTCTAACAACTTTACCCGGTCGCTACCGTCGGTCGCGCCTGAGTAAAAAACTGTTCAAACAGCAAGCGAACATGAAGTCGTCTTTTAACGA
Organism: Pyrinomonadaceae bacterium; assembly: GCA_035649995.1. Taxonomy (GTDB): domain Bacteria; phylum Acidobacteriota; class Blastocatellia; order Pyrinomonadales; family Pyrinomonadaceae; genus PSRF01. Next base: position 7,695 of record DASRIM010000458.1, read on the forward strand.
TGGATTTTTCGCAGAAGTCTCAATCCACATAACAACGGAGCAAAACGGCGCGCGGCCCCGGCCTCAACGCGCTCTTAATAGGAGGAGTTTTCCGATGGCGTATATCTCCAAACGGAATCGAAAAAAAGAAAAGGACAAGCAAACGGCGGCAAACAATCGCCGCGAGCTGATTGCAGCCGGATTCAAACGGCGCGATCTGCTCAAAATGGGATTGCTTACCAGCGCGGGTATGCTGATTCCCAAAAAGGGCTTGAGCGCCCATCCGCTTAATACCAGAGGATCGTTCGACGACGATCAACCAAACAGCCCCCCAACCACACCGTTCCAGGAACTGATGCCGCGGTTGCCAGTGCTGGCCCCGGTCGCCTCGCTGACTCCGGCGCCGACGGCTGCACCAAACACCGCTGCGGGAGAAGCACGCACAGTCGCGCACCAGGCGTTTGCACAGTTCCCTCCGCAAAGATTCTATGAAATGTCGCAACAGGCGGGACTCGTCAACATGGCTTTGCCGAACGAGCTCCCGGCGCAGACAATCTGGGGCTTCAACGGCATCACGCCCGGGCCACTAATCGTCGAGCGATACGGAAACCTGGGCAGTCCGCAAAACGGCTCGGTATTACTTCGTTTACGGAATAATCTTCCGGCTAACAATGGCGGTTTCGGACTGCCGTCAGTCACCACACACTTGCACAACGGTCACACGCCACTCGAGAGTGACGGTTTCCCGTGCTTCTTCATGGAGCGTGGTCAGTTTTACGATCACCACTATCCAAACGTCTACGCCGGCATCAACTCGACGCATCCCGGCACTGGCGACATCAAAGAGGCGATGCACTCATTGTGGTATCACGACCACCGCATCGACCACACCGCCGAAAACACCTACAAAGGTCTCGCCGGCACTTACATCCTTTTCAACGAATTCGACACGGGCAACGAAAACACCGGTTTCCGTCTCCCGAGCTTCGGCGACGGCCAGAACCCGCTGACCAGCTTCGACATCTACATGGTGTTCAACGACAAGGTGTTCGATAATCAGACCGGTCTGTTGAAGTTCGACTTGTTCAATACCGACGGAATTCTGGGCGACAAGTTTCTCGTCAACGGCAAGATCAACCCTGTGTTGCACGTAAGCCCGCGGCGTTATCGCTTCCGCTGGCTGAACACCGGACCATCGCGCTTTTATCAGCTGTTCGTACTCGGCCCGAACAATTCAACGAAGTCGTTCTGGCAGATCTCGACGGACGGCAACCTGCTCGAGCGGCCGGTGCAAGTGAACAGTTCCCGCTTCTCGGTGGCCGAGCGCGTAGACGTGATCGTCGATTTCACCAACGACGCCGGCAAGACGTTCTTCCTGGAGAATCGTCTGGAGCAGCAAGACGGCCGCGGCCCGACGGGCGACGTCCTCGGCGCAGGTCAGGGCGACAAGATCCTGAAGATCGTCGTCGATGGTCCAGTCGTGCCGGACAACAGTGTTAACCCGGCGACGATTCCGGCAGGCACGTATTTCTACGGCTTCCCGAACACCAACGACGCGCCGCGTATCACTCGCACCTTCCGGTTCGAGCGCGGCAACGGGCAATGGCAGGTCAACGGCCGGCTCGTCGGTGGTTGCGAAGATGCTCCACGTTTTAGAATCAAACGAAACACCGTGGAGAAATGGGTTTTCCAAAACAACTCGGGCGGGTGGCAGCATCCGATCCACATGCACTTCGAAGAGTTCCAGACCCTCTCGGTCAACGGCAATCCGCCGTCAAGCACGGGCCTGATCACGAGAGGCCGGAAAGATGTTTTCAGGTTGGAGCACAACATGGAGACGACGGTTTACTTCCGGTTCCGCGACTTTGTCGGGAGGATCCCGCTGCACTGTCACAACGTAGTCCACGAGGACCACGCGATGATGGTGCTCGGTCAAATCGACGACGTCGGCGACAACAGGACGCAACCATAGCCGCTCTGTTGAGATTCGCCTGGAATTCCCGCGCAACCTGGTTGCGGCGGGAAAACCGGAACTCATAACCTGAAGAAAGGAATTCTTATGACGGATTTGAAACGCAGAAGTTTAGTAGCGGCCCTGGGTGCGGCCCCACTTGCCGTACCGCTGCTGACCCACGCGCAGGAGTTGGGATTGAACAACAAGTTCAAGCAGATATCGTCGCGGGAGAGGATCCGGCAGCGATATTTCCCGAACCTTGTGCTCACCGATCAGAACGGCCGCAAGTTGAAGTTTTACGACGACCTCGTGAAAGACAAGATCGTGATCTTCAACATGTTTTACGCTCAGTGCGAAGGCATTTGCACTCCAATCACCAGGAACCTGGTGCGGCTTCAGAAGGTGCTGGGTGATCGAGTCGGAAAGGACATCTTCATGTACTCGTTCACGCTCAAGCCGAAAGAAGACACGCCGGCAGCCCTGAAACACTACGCGCACATGCACAAAGTGAAGCCGGGCTGGCTGTTTCTGACCGGCTCGCCGGACGACATGGAGACACTGCGGCGCAAACTCGGTTATGTCGACCCTGACCCCGAAGTCGATAAGGACAGGTCAAACCACATCGGGGTTCTCAAATACGGCAACGAGCCTCTCGAAAGATGGGGCGGCTGCCCGGGAATGCAATCGCCGGATTGGATTGCGAAGACCTTAAGTTGGGTTGACTGGCCCAAGGACATGGCGAAAGCCAAAGGGAATGGAGGTGCCAAATGAATCTTCTCAGTTGGAGAGTTTTCAGCCTGGCGTTGTTA
>DASRIM010000459.1:0-3801 GCA_035649995.1 Pyrinomonadaceae bacterium
GCGACGCTGCCGGTGCTTTCGGCGGCGCTGTTGCGACACGGCACTACGGCTGTGACGCGGCTTTACGGTTGCAATCTCGTGGGTGCAATCATCGGAACGCTGGCGGCGGGCTTCGTTTTGTTGCCGTCGCTCGGCGTGCGAACGACGATCGTCATCGCTGCCGCTATCAACATCATCGTCGGTTTGGTAGGGATTTTTTTACAACGTGGAGTAGAACCACAAATTGAGCGGGTTGAGATCGGTAAAATCCGTGGCAGTTCATTTTGGTACTTCGCGGCCGCTGTTTCCGGGTTTGTGACAATCGGCACGCAGGTTTCGTGGACGCGCATCCTGACGATGGTGATCGGATCGAGCACGTACGCGTTCAGCATCGTCGTCGCGCTCTTTTTGATCGGCCTCGCCGGCGGCGCGTGGTTCATCGGGCGCAAGGATCGCTCGGCGAAACTGCGCGGGACGATGATCGTCGTCGAGGTGTTGACGGCTATAAGCCTGTTCGCGAGTTTGTACGTCGTGAACCGGCTGCCGTGGGTGCTGGTCAACCTCGGCATCAACCTGAACGTCTCGTCTTGGGCGGGACTGCTCGGTTTGCAGATCACGTGCGCGACGTTGTTGATTCTCGTGCCGGCGTTGTTGATGGGCATGGTCATGCCGCTTGTGCTCGAATGGGCCGCGTCGGATCCTGACGCAGCCGTCGCGCGCGTTGGCCGCGCGTATGCGGTCAACACGATCGGCGCGATCGCGGGCGCGTTCTTCACCGGCTTCGTTTTGATTCCGAAGACCAGTACGAAATTCGCGCTGATACTCGCGTCGGCGCTTTGCGTCGTGGTTGCGGGTTTGGCTTATCAGCCGGGCGAGACACAGCGCGATCCGGCGTTGAAGCGGAGCCTGGCGATCGGCGCGATTCCCGTCGTCTTGTTGGTGATGTTGTTTCTCGCGCCGCGCATGAACCTCGTGGATCTTTCAGTCGGCGCGTACGACAGTCTCGTTCGGATGCTGGCGAATACTCGCGAGGGCGTGACGAACGAAAAGGCGCAGCCCGGGCAACTGCTGATGTACGAGGAAGGACCGACGGCGACTGTCTCCGTTCGCCGCGACGGGGAAACGATCTCGATGGCCATTAACGGGCGAACGAATGCGTCTGACACTGTTTACGACATGCCGACGCAGGTAATGCTGGGCCAACTTCCGTTGTTTGTCGCGCCGCGAATCGACAACGGGTTGATCATCGGGTTTGCGACCGGCGTCACCGTCGGATCGATGTTGCAGTCGCCGATCCAGTCGGTGACGTGTCTCGAGCTCGAACCGGGCACCGTCAATGGTTCGAGGTTCTTCGAACACGTGAACAACCGCCCGCTCGAAGATCCGCGGACGCGTCTGATCATCGACGACGCGAGAACGTTTCTGCGAGTGACGCCGAATCGCTACGACATGATCGTCAGCGAACCGAGCCATCCGTGGGTGCCGGGCGTCGCGAACCTGTTTACGCAGGAGTTTTTCGAACTGGGCCGAGAACGGCTGAGCGAGCAGGGAATCTTTGTGCAGTGGGTCCAGATCTATCAATTGTCGACGGAGAGTTTGCGATCGGTCCTGGCGACGTACCACAAGGTTTTTCCGCACGTGCTGATGTTTCGCGTCGGCGGGTTGAATAAAGGAAAGGACCTGCTGCTGGTTGGCAGTAATCAGCCTTTGAATCTGGATCGCTTATCGGAGCGCATGTCGGATTCCCGTGTGAAGGCGGAGCTCGCGCGCGTGAATCTCAACAGTGAGGCTGACGTGCGGTCATGGTTTATCTGCGACGAGACGCGTTTGGGGCCGGCGGTCGCGGGCGCGAAGATCAATACCGACGACAACATGCACATCGAGACGACTGTTCCGCGCGAGGCGTTCCAGCCGTTGATGCAGACGAACGCGCAGTGGGTCGAGGCGTTAGCTAAGTGACTTGATGATTTTATCTGCCGCTATTTCACCGCTGCGAATACAATCCGGGATACCGGCGCCGCGGTATGAGTTACCCGCCAGCGTCAGTCCCGGTAGACGATCCAACTCGTTTTCGATCGCTTGAACGCGATCGAGATGGCCCACTTCATACTGCGGCATCGATCGTTCCCATTTCGCAGTTTCCGTGAATATCGGTTTTTCATTAATCCCCAACAACTCCCGAAGGTCGGTTTCAATGCGTGTTTCTATGTTGTCGAGTGCGAACATCTCCGGTTGGAGCGCGCCGCCGGCGAACGCGCGCAGGAGAACATGATCGTCCGGCGCGCGTCCCGCGAATTTCACGCTGCTGAACGTACACGCGATCAGCGAGCGCTTCTCAATGAATGGTACGACGAACCCAAACCCGTCTAACGGATGCGCGATCGCCGCCCGCCGGTACGCGAAGTTAATCGTCGCGGTCGAGGCGTATTTGATCGCGCTGAGTTGCGTTGAGAGTTGTTCGTTCACGTTTCGAAGCAGTGCGGCGGCGACGTAAGCCGGCAACGCAAGGCAAACGGCGTCAGCTTCGAAGGTTTCGCCGGCATCCGTTTTTAATCGCCACGTTCCCGAGTTGTGGCTTAGCTCTTCAATTCGTGTTTTCAACCGAACGTTCGGGACCACTTCTGCAAGTGCATCGACCAGCACTTCCATTCCGTCATCGAACGACATAAACAAACTGTAACGCGCGCCACTCGTCCCCTGCTTTTGACCTTGTCGCATCATCGCGAGGATCACGCTGCGATGATCCCGCTCCATGTCGAGGAAACGCGGCAGCGTTGCACGCAGACTCAGCGTTTCAGGATCGGCGGTGTAAATGCCGCCGACCATCGGTTGGGCCATGCGTTCGAGTGCTTCGCGTCCCAGCCGCCGGCGGACGAAGCTCGCTAATGATTCGTCGTCGATCCCATTCAAGTTTTTTCGAGGCAAAAGTAGATCTGCCGCCATCCGCAGCTTACCCGTTACGCTGAAAATATCCGTGCAAATGAAGGACCATATGCGCGACGGCGCGAGCAGTTGAAATCCTTCCGGTACGGGTCGAAGCCGCCCGTTGCGAACGATGAAACTGCGCCGCTGCGCTTCGTTCGTTTGGATCAGGCGCGACTCGATGCCGAGTCTCTTCGCGAGTGCGACCGCCTCCGGTTTTTCAGAGATGAACGAATCGGGCCCGCGTTCGAGAAGAAAGCCGTCGCGACGACGGGTCTCGATAATGCCACCCAACCGTCCGCTTGCTTCGACTAAAGTGATCTGTGTTTTCGAGAGGCCGAGCTCGAGAAGTCGATGCGCCGCCGCGAGCCCCGAAATACCGCCGCCAACAATCACGACACGTTTTGCAGGCATGACTGATTATCCAGGAAGGCAGGAGTCCGGCGGGCAGACGGCGTGTGCGGGCCCGCGCGTGCCGAGGAAGCGCGGCGGTTGGTTGTCGACGCGCTCGAGGATCAATTCTCGAATCATCTTGACGAACGACGGGTGCGTGCCGGCGGTCGCCGCGCGGACCATGTTCATGCTCAACTCGTTGGCGATGTTTCGAGCTTCGACGTCGAGATCGTAGACGACTTCCATGTGATCCGAGACAAAACCGATCGGCGCGACGACCACGTCGTTCACGCCTGCGTGATGGAGTTCCTTCAAATGTTCGCAGATGTCGGGACCGAGCCACGGCTGCGACGGCGAGCCGCTGCGGCTTTGATAGACGAGTTTCCAGTTTTGGATCCCCAGCTCGTTCGCGATCAAACGCCCTGCTTCGTCGAGTTGCGCTACGTATTCGCACTTCGCGGCCATCGCTTCCGGAATGCTGTGCGCGGTGAAGACGAGTTGACCCGC
>DASRIM010000460.1:0-2985 GCA_035649995.1 Pyrinomonadaceae bacterium
TCGCTTGTTTGGAAAGCAGTGTGCCGCTCAGGTGTGCAATCATTTGCGCCGGAGTATTATACTGACCGTGACAGGTTCCCGCGAGATGAAGTCTGAAAAAATCTCAGAACTGACAACCAGCCGCTTGAGTGTTTATTTGCGGTGTCTGAACACGCTGCACGAAGCCGGGATCAAAACGATCTCGTCGCAGGCGCTGGCCGCACAGTTTAATCTCAACTCCGCCCAGATTCGGAAGGACCTCGGTTACTTCGGCGAGTTTGGTGTGCGCGGGGTCGGCTACTACGTCGACGACCTGCGCGATCACATCACGAAGATACTCGGTCTGGACAGTCCGCATTGCGTCGGCATCGTCGGCGCGGGCCGACTGGGAACAGCGCTCGCCAACTACAACGGCTTCGGCAGATCGAATTTCACGGTCGCTGCGCTGTTTGATAACGACCGGCAGAAGATCGGTCGGCGCATCGGCGACTCGAAGATGCTCGTACACGACGTCGAGGATCTGGCAAAAGTGGTTCGCGAGCAGTCGATCGACGTGATGGTGATCGCGGTCCCGGCCAAGGCGGCCCAGAGAGTTCTCAACCAGATCATGTCGGCGGGTATCAAGGCAGTGCTGAACTTCGCGCCGGTCTCGTTGACTGGGCGCCGCGGAGTGAAAGTCAAAACCGTCGATCTGACGACGTCGTTGGAATCGCTATCGTATTTTCTTTCTCAACCTTCGAACCGCACCGTGACTCAACCGCGCCGAACTGCTGCCAGAAAACAAACATGGATGAGCAAACAACAAGACAAGATCTGATCAGCGTTTGCCACCTGATGTACGAGCGCAGCTACGTGGTATCGTCTGACGGCAACGTGAGTGTGCGCCTCGACGACGGGCGCATCCTGGCGACGCCGACGATGACGTGCAAGGGCCGCATGACGGAAGACCTGATCGCGGTCACGGATCTCGAAGGCCGAGCGCTGAACGATCGACGCGCGTCGAGCGAGTTGGCGATGCACCTGTTGATTTATCGCGAGCGTCCGGACGTGAAAGCTGTTTGCCACGCTCATCCGCCGAATGGGACCGCGTTTGCAGTCGCGGGACTGGCGATCGATCAGCCGATACTCTCGGAAGTTATACTGACGCTTGGATGTGTTCCGCTCGCGTCGTATGGAACGCCGTCGACTGACGAGTTGACCGAGCAGATGCAGCCGTTGGTGAAACATCACAACGCGCTGTTGATGGCGAACCACGGCGCGGTCGCTTACGGCGCTGATCTTTGGCAGGCGTGGGATCGTTTGGAAACGCTGGAGCACACAGCGAAGATCGCGATCCTTTCGCGCGTGCTGGGCGGTTCGCAGAACCTCTCGCCGGACGCGATCGAGAAGTTGATCAACGTGCGAGAAAAAGCCGGTTATCTCGGCGAGTCAGCGCGCGGGCAGGCGTGCGGCTACTTGCGCGAGCCGTTGATGGAAAACGGCTCCGGAAAGATCTCGTTGACGCGCGAAGAACTGGTCGAGTTATTGAGCCAGATTTCAAAAGATCTCTAAAAATTTCAAAAGGAGCATCTGAATGCAGGAAGCACTCGGAATGGTGGAAACAAAAGGATTGGTCGCGATGATCGAGGCGGCCGACGCGATGGTGAAAGCCGCCAACGTCACGCTGGTCGGCTATGAAAAGATCGGCGCCGGTTTTGTGACCGCGATCGTCCGCGGCGACGTCGCCGCCGTGAAGGCTGCGACTGACGCAGGCGCTGCGGCTGCACGCCGCGTCGGCGAGTTGGTCAGCGTCCACGTGATACCTCGTCCGCATGGCAGCGTGGACGAAAGTCTCCCGGTGGGTATGGATCGATAGCTTCGCAATGATCATCGCTCGCATCCTCGGGACCGTCGTCTCGACGCAGAAGGACGAACGGTTAAGCGGAAAGAAATTGCTGATCGTCAGGCCGATCAACGTGGACGGCAGCGACACGACCGGTTACGTGGTCGCGGTCGATACCGTTGGCGCCGGTTTTCACGAACGCGTGCTGGTCGTAGCCGGATCGAGTGCGCGACTCGCGCAGGGATTGAAAGACGTTCCGGTGGATGCGGCAATAGTCGGTGTGATTGATACTGTCGATGTGGTTGAGTGATCCATGCAGTTAGCGCGCGTGATTGGAACAGTAGTGGCGACGGTCAAGAATGATTCCTTGAAAGGTCGCAAACTGCTGATTGTCCAGACTGTAAACGGGGATCTGGAAGCAAATGGAAAACCAATGGTCGCGATCGATTCCGTTGGCGCGGGCGTCGGCGAACTGGTTTTCTGGTGCCGCGGCAAGGAAGCGAGTTTCCCGTTCAAACGCGAAGACACGCCGACTGATTGCACGATCGTCGGCATCGTCGATTCTGAAGCGCACGTAACACGTGAGATCAAAAGAAAATGATTCTGGCTCGCGTCATCGGAAACATTGTTGCCACGCAGAAGAACCATCGTTACCAGGACGCGCGCGTGATGTTGTGCCAGCAGATTACGCCCGAGGGCGACGAGACGAGCTATTCCGTGTTGGCGCTTGATTCAGTGGACGCGGGTGTCGGCGACACGGTTTTGATCGTGCAGGAGGGCTGGAGCGCTTCGACGGCGGCGACGGGAAAAGCGGGCGCGGCGATCGATTCGGCGATCGTCGGCGTCGTGGATCGGATCGACTTGTTATGAGCTCAGATCAGGCAAAACTGGTGGCGGAAAGAATCGCGCGGCGCATCGGCGCCGGTTCCGTGCAAAGTAGTAACACGGATATTAGTACCGAGCTCGCTTCTATGCGCGCGACACTTAATGAAATACAAAACCGATTGGTACAGATTGAGGCTAAGGTTGCACCACCAAGAGTCCACTCACCATGGCTCGCGGGGGTGAACGCGAGCCATCCGAGTCAGGAACGTTTTGGAGTCGAAGAAGCGACCGTCTCCGAGCTGGTCGACTTCTTTCAAAATGAAAAGACCTGCAGCGTCGAACCCGGCGGCAAGCCCTGC
>DASRIM010000461.1:0-27636 GCA_035649995.1 Pyrinomonadaceae bacterium
CTGCTGGCCGACTTCATCAACGTCACGCGCGCTTACACAGGTTCGTGATGCCCTCGATCAGCCGCTCGATCTCGTCGTCAGTCGTGTAGCAAGCGCAGCCCGCGCGTATCAATCCTTCCGGCGCGAGTCCGAGCCTCTGCACGACGGTCCACGCGTAGAAGTCGCCGTGCGAAAGAAACAGGCCTCTGTCAGATAAGTAGCGAGCAGCGTCAGTTGAAGTCACTCCATCGATCGTAAAAGAGAGCGTCGGCGTGCGCGGCGCGCCTGGCGGCACACCGTAGAGCGTGACACGCGAGAGCGAGCTCAACCCGTTCCACAAACGCTCGAACAGCCGCGACGTCCGCGCGTGCATTTCAGCGAAGACAGCACGCAGGTTCTCGCGACGACTCGGCCCTGACGCAAGCGACGCGAGGTATTCAACCGCTGCCGCGGCGCCGACCATGCCTTCCTGATTTTGCGTGCCTGTCTCCGCGTTCTCCGGCGCGTAGTCGGGCGCGGGCACGAGTTTCGGAAAATCGATCTGCTCCAGCAGCGTCTTTTTTGCAAACATCACACCGATGTGCGGTCCATAAAACTTGTACGCCGACATTCCGACAAAATCGCAGTCGAGGGCGCGCACGTCCAGCGGCGCGTGCGGCACGTAGTGAACGGCGTCCACAAACACGAGCGCGCCCACGGCACGGGCCATCGCAATCACTGCCGGGAGATCGTTGATCGTGCCAAGAGCGTTGGACGCCGCGCCGATCGCGACAACCCTCGTTTTCGGACCGATGAAGCGCTCCAGATCGTCCTGCACGAGCGTCCCCGTCGCCGTATCCATGCGCACCGTGCGAACCGTCACGCCGCGCTCGACCGCGAGCCGGCGCCACGGATCGACGTTCGCATGATGATCCATCTCGGTAACGACGATCTCGTCGCCCGTCGAAAACCGCCGGCCCAGCGCGCGAGAAAGGTGGTACGTGAGCGTCGTCATGTTGGCGCCGAAAGCGATCTCGGCCGGCGACGCGTTCAGGAAGTCGGCGCAGACCTCACGCGCGTGTTCGATGGCGGCGTCTGTTTCAGCGCTGGTCGGGTAAGTCCAATGCGTGTTTGCGTTGTGGTGATAGAGATAGTCGGTCATTTTCTCGACGACGTAGCGAGGCACCTGCGTGCCGCCTGGGCCGTCGAAGTAAGCCACCGGATAGCCGTTGTGGACGCGTTCCAGCGCAGGGAAGTGTTGCCTGATCTCACTGACCGGCGCCACCTCCGTTTCGGGTTGACGTGACGTTGTGGACATGGCCCGCATCTTAACAGGAAAACCACATATGTTAAGAACACCGTCGATCTGCTAGAATCAAAGCCGGTCAGATCGGGTTCTCACGACTAACTGTTTTCTCGCAGCTACGACGACACAACATGGACGAGCGGAGGAGTAGAAAGAGGTGGGATGTTTCGCTCGACGCTGTTTGGGACGGCAAGAGCGGAAACTACACCGCGCGCATCACCGACCTTTCTGACGGCGGTTGCTACATGGATTCCCTCAGCGAGGTGACCATCGGCGAACTGCTGACACTGAAACTGAACCTGCCCGGCGGCGGGTGGCTCGAGCTGACGGGCGAGGTGGCGCACCACACGCCGCCGGTCGGATTCGGCGTCCGCTTCGTTAACCTTTCGGATGAGCAAATAGCGGCCTTGCGCTCGTTTATCGAATACCTCAAAGACCCTTCCGCGTCGGGTTTGATAAAGCAGGAATCCTAAACCGATTCGCCGTATTTACTCAGTACAGCCTTAACAGCCTCAGAAGTTATGTAAATGACTGTTGAATGTACAAATTCATAGTTTCATGCTACTACTGGCCGGCCGCAGAACGCGCACGCGCGGGCGCGCTTCGGCTTCGCACGCTGAATATCAAACAGCAGATTGAGGAGACCGGACGGCGGTCACGCTTCTTCCCGGTCAGCAGGCTCACTACTTTGGACCAAATCGCGTCTTCCATAGAACGCCGGGGCATGCGCAGGCTCAAAGTGAAGTGCGAGGTCGAACTTCTGGCTGACTTGTCGCTGCTGGACGCCGACGCGGGCGAGCCGCTCGAGTCGCTGATCTTCATGGGCCAAACCAGCGACCTCAGCGCCGGCGGTTTGGCGATGATCATTCCTTCGACGATTATCGATGAACGGTTCTGCGGCGGCGAGCATCGTCTGAACATCTCGCTTCACCTGCCGGATGGCGTCGTAGGGCTCGAGGTAAGCCCCGTCAGGTGTGAACCAATCACCGGCATCAACTCGACGCGCGGTTATCTACTCGGCACCCGGATCACTAACGTCAAACAGCGGGACCAGTTCGAGCGCTACATCGAGCGCCTCTCCGATCCGCAGCGCGCGCACTAACAATTCATCATATCCGTGTTTCCCTGTGAGCGTTGGGTTAGGTGGTGTTACGCACATAGAGGAACGCGGATGAACACACCCTCAAATTACGACACCAGCCTCTGATCATTCAGCTTGTTCGAGGAACTCCTTCGTGCGGGGGTCCTGGGGGGAATCCAGGAGTTGCTGAGCGGGTCCGTGTTCGACGACGAGACCGCCGTCCATGAAGAGAATGTGGTCGGCCACGCCGCCGAGAAATCCCATCGAGTGCGAAATGATGATCATCGTGTGACCGCGATCGACGAACGTCCGCAACAGCGCGCGGAGGCTGCTTATCCGGCGCGGATCGAGCGCGCTCGTCGGCTCGTCCAGCAACAGCAGCGCCGGATGCATCGCCAACGCCCGCGCGATCGCCACACGCTGTTGCTCTCCGCCCGACAACGATCCGGGATAACGTCGCGCGGCAGTCTTCAATCCCACTGATTCAAGCAACTCATACGCTTCTGTTTCCGCGGTCTTCCGCGGCGTGCGCAACACGTGCACCGGCGCCTCGACGATGTTCCCCAACACCGACAAGTGCGGAAACAGATAGAAGTGCTGAAAAACCGTTCCCACTTTCAGCCGCAGATCCTTCACTCGTCGTCGATAATCCGCGTGTGAAATGCCGGCTTCGAGACGCACGCTACCGCACTCAATCATCCCGCCGTCAATCGTTTCCAATCCGTTGAGACAGCGCAACAGCGTCGACTTACCGCTGCCCGAAGCGCCGATGATCCCCAGCACTGTTTGCGGCGGAACTTCGAAGTCGATGCCCTTCAGGATATGCGAGTCGCCGAAATGTTTGCGTAAACCCGTGACGCGAATCATGCCGTCGCCTCCGTTTCCACCATGCGCTCTGTCGCGCGGTTGCGCAGCCGCTGTTCGAGCAGCCGCGCCAGATGGGCCATCGGCAAACTCATCGCGAGGTAGAAAGCAGAAACAGCCACGCCGAGCAGCAGAAACTGTCCCGACGCATTTGCGAGCTCGCGGTACGCCGTCGCCAACTCCCACACGGAGATCGCAAAAGCGACTGACGTGTCTTTGAACAACGACACGAAGTCGTTCGTCATCGGCGGCAACGCGATGCGAAACGCCTGCGGCAGGATGATGCGGCGAAAGGCGAGCACCGGTCCCATGCCCAGCGAATACGCGGCTTCCCATTGGCCCGTCGGAATCGCTTCCAGCGACGCGCGGTAGACCTGTGATTCGTAAGCCGCGTAGTTCAATCCGAGACCGACCAGGGCCGTCAACCAGCCGGGCATCGCGATTCCAATCACCGGCAGCCCGAAGTAGAGAAACAGCAGTTGAACGAGAACAGGCGTGCCGCGAAAGAACTCGACGTAGATCGTGCAGAGCAGGCGCAGCCACGCCGGTCCTTTCCATTGTCCGACCGCGAGCGGCAGTCCGAGAACGACAGCGATCACCATCGAACCGAGCGCGATCAAAACGGTCACCGCGGCGGCACGCGTGAGCCGCCAGAGTGCTTCGGCCCAGTTGAACGTCGCTTCGGTTGGCGTGAAGTCGACGTCCGTCCCCGAGGATTGGCCGCCGGATCTGATCGGCGCCTGAAACTCGACCTGCGCCTGGTTCCACAGTCCCCACTTCTTGAGAATAGCTTCAAGCGTGCCGTCGGCGATGATCTTGTCGATCGCGGCATCGACTTCGGCTTTCAGCGCTACGTCTCCCTGGCGCAGCCCGATGACGTACTGGCCGCGCGTGAACGGTTCGCCGGCGGGTCTCAGGCGCGGGTTCGGCCGCGCGTAGAAGGCTTCGGCGGGAACGTCAAACAACGCGGCGTCGACTCGTTTCAGTTCGAGGTCGCGATAAGCGCCGACCGGATCCTGGTAGCTGCGAAACGGAATCCCTTCCTGTTGCAGCAGCCGCGACGCAGCCGTGTTTCCGAGTGTTGCGACAACGCGGTTCTTGCAGTCGGCGAGCGAGTTGATGCGGTTGTCGTCCTTACGGACCGTGAGTTGAAGTTGAAAAATGTAATACGGTTTGCTGAAAAGGATCTGGCGCGCGCGATCGCCGGTCGGTTCGAGGCCGTTGACGATCACGTCGAACGACTTGCGTTGCAACGCCGAGACGAGTGTTTCCCAATCGCTGGGGACAAACTCGGCGCGACGGCCCAAGGCTGCCGCAAGCGCGTCGACCATCTCTTTTTCGTAGCCGATGTAGCGATCGGGATTGGCGGGATCGGTGAAAACGTAAGGCGCGCCGCCACTCGGGTCGGCTCCCCAACGCAGGACCTGCTGGGCGTCGGCGGTGTTCCACAGGCAGAGAACACACAGGAGAATCCGGCAGAGTTTGATCTTGGATGTTCCTCCGTTTTGAAAGCAGCGAAATCGAGTGAGGATTCTAGCGGTTGATCGCTTTTAGATCCAATTCTTTGCTGGGGCGGATGTCGGCCTTCAGGACGGTCTCCATCTGTTTCAACGCGTGCAGGTTTTCCTCTTCGGTGTTGGAGACGACGCAGTCGGACGGCACGAAGATCTTGTAGTCGCGCATGTAGCCGTCGTTCGCTGTGAAGAAGACGCAGTTGTTTCCGGCGATGCCGGTGAGGATCAAATTACGCGCGCCGAGATGCGAGAGTAGCAAGTCGAGCGTCGTCGAATAGAAACCGGAGTTCTTTGGCTTGAGGACGAAATAGTCGTCATCGGCCGGCAGCAGCAGTTCGACAAACTCTTTACCACGAGATCCCTCGCGGCAGTGCTCGACGATCTTGTTGAGGTCCGATTGCCAGCGGCCGAAGTTGTCGTTCACGTAGATCGAGGGAATGCCCTCGTCTCGTGCTCGCTGCTTGAGAGCGGCGATGTTTTTGCCGACGGGAAGCGCCAGCCGCAGGAGTTGTTCGCCCTCTGTGAAATCGAAGTCGTTGATGACGTCGATCAGAAGTAGTGCTGTTTTGGATTTATCTGGTGCTGATCCGTGAAGATCGTGGGCCCCGACCGGCATGATTTAATCCCCCTTGTCGCGTTTGCAGTCTGTCGTGTACATTCCCTCGTACTTATACAAAACACAAATTACAAAAAACAATCCGAGGAGCCCCATGTGTACTGACCGTCGAGATTTTCTCCGCTTATCAGCCGGTGTGGCCGGTGCGACGCTATTAGGAAGTGCGCCGGTCTCGGCCCAGCAGGGCAGTCAACCGGAAGCGGTTCGACGGTTGCGGCCCATGACCGACAAAGTCGTCCCCATCACGCTCGAAGAACGCAAAGGCCGAATCGAAAAGGCACAGAAACTGATGCGCGAACAGCGCATCGACGCCATCTACCTCGAACCCGGCAGCAGCATGTTCTACTTCACCGGCATGCGCTGGGGCACGAGCGAACGGATGTTCGCTGCCGTGATTCCCGCGCGCGGCGAGATCGCCTGGGTCTGTCCGAAGTTCGAGGAAGAGCGCGCGCGTGAGCTGATCCGAATGGGCACCGACATTCGCACCTGGGAAGAAGACGAAAGCCCGTACCAGCGCGTCGCCGAGATCTTCCACGACCGCGGAGTGCGCACCGGAACCGTCGGCATGGAAGAGCGCGTGCGGTTCTTTTTATTCGACGGTATTCGAAAAGCCGCGCCGGCGTTGAAGTATGTCGATGCGACTCCAATCACTGCCGGCTGCCGCATGTTCAAGTCGCCAACCGAGATCGCATTGATGCAGATCGCCAACGACATCTGCATCGAGGCCTACAAAGCGACCCACGCCAGCATGAGTGACGGCATGACGCAGGGTGAGTTCGCCGGGATTTGTTCGTCTGCGTTTCGCGCGCTCGGTACGTCGGGTGGCATATTCGTCAGTTTCGGGAAGTACACGGCGTTTCCGCACGGCAGCAGCACGCCGCAGCGTTTGAAAGAAGGCGACGTCGTGCTGATGGACGGCGGTTGCAGCGTCGACGGTTACCAGTCAGACATCACGCGGACTTTTGTGTTTGGCAAGGCGACGGACCGACAGCGGCAAATCTGGGACCTCGAACGCAAGGCGCAGGACGCTGGTTTTGCGGCGGCGAAAGTCGGCGCGCCGTGCGAAGCCGTCGACGCGGCGGCGCGCAAAGTCATCACCGACGCCGGTTTTGGGCCGGGTTACAAAGTTCCCGGACTGCCGCATCGCACGGGCCACGGCATTGGCCTCGACGGGCACGAGTGGACAAACTTTGTGCGTGGAAACAAGACGCCGATTCAGCCAGGGATGTGTTTTAGCGACGAGCCGACGGTCGTGATCTATGGCGAGTTCGGAATTCGGCTGGAAGACTGCCTGTACATCACGGAGTCAGGACCGAAATTCTTCACGAAGCAGAGCGAGTCGATCGATAAGCCGTTCTGAGTGTTTATGTTAGGACCGCGATTAACCACACGAGCAAAAACGCTCCAATCGCCACGCCTGCACTCAACAGACAGATTATCGACGTTTCGATCAATTCCGAGTTTTTTTTCTCTTCAATCATGGGGAGATTGCCTTGTTGTTTCAGTTGAAATTTATTCGTACAATCCGTGCATCACTGAGTTGTAGTTACGGATAGCGCATCCTAGGACGCGCGGGCCGGCAAGTCCTCAGGCCGCACTCAAAAAGTCCTCAAAGATATTTCTCAAGGCCGGTTTTTGTGGGTCAACCTGACAGTCACAGTTATGAATTCGGACGCTTCCGCCTGAAAACGGCGGAACGAATCCTGCTGCGTGAAGGCGAGCTGGTGCCGCTCACGCCGAAAGTCTTCGACATTCTGATCACGCTCGTCGAGAACAGCGGACAGGTCGTCGCCAAAGACGACTTGATGAAGCGCGTCTGGCCCAGCACGTACGTCGAGGAAGGGAACCTGACGCAGAACATTTCGCTGCTGCGCAAGGCGCTCGGCGAGACTCCCGGCGGCGCGCAGTTCATCGAGACCGTGCCCCGTCGCGGCTATCGGTTTGTTGCTCAAACGAGTGAGACGTGGGACGGCGCCGCCGCCGTGAGTGAGCCCGAACCTGTTTCACTTCCGAACGAATCCGCTTCGACGCCTGTTGTATCAATTCCGGCTTCGCCGAACGGATCCGCCTGGGTCAAGCGAACGCCGGCGTTTGCCGCGGTTGCCGGTCTCGTCGTCATCACGATTGTCGGCCTGGTTTACTTCACGACATGGGGTCGATCAGGCGATGTCGAACCGATTGGTTCGATCGCAGTCTTGCCGTTTGTTGACGAGTCGTCGGATCCGGATGCGCAGTACATCAACGACAAGATCGCCGAGAGCCTGATCAACAGCCTTTCGAAGTTGCCGCAGTTGCGAGTTGTCCCGCGCAGTGTCGTGGCGGGCTACAAGGGACGCGAGATCGATCCTCGTAAGGTCGGGCAGGAGTTGAACGTGCGCGCGGTCGTCACCGGCCGCATGCGCCGCCACGGCGACATCATCACCATACAGGCCGACTTGATCGACCTCGAAAACGTCGCCCAATTGTGGGGCCAACATTACGATCACAAACTCTCGGACGTCCTGTTGGTCCAGGACGACATCTCGCGCGACATCTTCGAGAACCTCCGTTTGAAATTGAACGTCGAGGAAAAGAAGCAGCTCGAGGCCTACGGACTTTATCTGAAAGGCCGCAACGCCTGGAACAAACGCACCGGCGACGCGCTGTTGCAGGCAATCGACTACTTTAACCAGGCCATCAAGATCGATCCGAACTACGGCGCCGCGTACGCCGGTCTCGCCGACTGCTACAACATGCTTGTCGTCTACGGCAGAGTCGAACCGAAAGAGGGTTTCCCGAAGGCCAAAGAAGCCGCGGCGAAGGCGCTCGAGTTTGACGACAGCTCCGCCGAGGCGCACTCGGCGATGGCGTTCATCAAGTTTCGCTGGGACTGGGACCGCTCGGCCACCGAACGCGAGTTTCAAACAGCCATCAGGCTGAAGCCCGGGTATGCGCCGGCGCACCAGTGGTACAGCTCGTACCTCGTCGCGGTCGAACGTTTTGATGAAGCGATTGCGGAGGCGAAGCGGACGGAAGAGCTCGAGCCGCTTTCGTTTGTGGCGAGCTCGCATCTCGGATGGATCTACTATCTCTCCGGACGCAACGACGAGGCGATCGAGCAGTGCAAGAAGATTCTCGAGATGGATCCGAGCTCGTTTCCGGCGCGGCGTTATCTCGGCCTGGCGTATGAAGCAAAGGGAATGTACGCGGAAGCGATCGCGGAGTTTCAAACCGGCGTGAAACTTTCAGGCAGTCCGCTGATGCTGGCGCTACTGGGTCACGCGTATGCAGCTTCGGGGAAGAAAGCTGAAGCGCAGCAGGTGCTGGTCGATCTCCAGCAGTTGCAGGACCAACGGTATGTCTCGTCTTACACAGTCGCTGCTATCTATGCGGGGCTGGGCGACAAGGAACAGGCGTTGAAGTGGCTCGAGAAAGCGGTCGAGGAACGCGACATCTGGTTGATGAACCTGAAAGTCGATCCGGTCTTCGCGAAACTCCGCTCGGAAAGAAAATTCACCGACATCCTCGCGAAGATCCGTCTGCGGCCTTAAACCCGCGTCCGCAAAGGCGAGTTAATCGCCGCAACCGAACACCGCAAAACCACCCCAGAAAAAAGTTGACGCTTCCGGTCCGGCCATGAGCTTACGGAAATCATCGCGCCCGGACGCGTCGATGATCGCTCGATTCATTCCACTGGCGAAGGTGTTGTTCTTCTCAAACACGGATTTGATCGTGTTCGCAAATACGGTTACTGCCGTAGCGCCAAGAATGGGCCAGCGGGCCGCCAGCACTGTTGCTGCTCCAGCGTAGAAGAGCGAACGGACGAGGCCCAACAGTTCATGCGCTTCGCCGGGCATCAGGTTTCCCACGCTGCACGCGCTGAGTATGACCACCGATCCGCGTTTCAACTTTATCTGCTCTCTGAAGAAGTCTCTGGGCACGATACGGTCCTGGTCCAACAGCAACTGCCACTCTGTGTCTTCTGAAGACGAAGGCGTAGCGCCGGCCGTCGCTGATGATTCAGGCGAGTTGCCATGCGTCGCGACGTAGATGATGTCCGACGCAGGCGCGAGTTTCTGAAAGTCGGCCAGGCTGGTGACGATCTCCGTGGCGCAGGGAATGTCCTCGCTGATCCGCTCCGCTTCCCACAATAGTTGAATGTCATTTTTATCGCCGACAACGACGATCGCTTGTTTCGGTGCGTCTGTTTGCCGTTTCTGGCAACAGTAAGCATAGGCGGATGCGCTTGGCGCATACACCACGCCATCCGCAAAGACGCCCTCGGGTTGATCATTGCCCAGCAGCAAGTGAATCGGCACCGAGTGGAGAAGACCGTCGGGAAACACGACGAGACGCCGAAAAGCACCTTTCCGGCAGGTCTCGGACAATCTCGCGGGAATCAACAACGCTCGCAGTTCTTCGAGGAGTTTCTGCGGTGGCGGATCGGGCGCAACCGACGCCGGCCAATGTGCGGGTCTGATCTCAGGATTGATGAAATTTCCGAAATACTCGATGCGCGTAACCTGCTGCGCGAACGCCCGAACCAGCGGAACAAGACCACCGGCAGACATAATCTCCGTTTCCTGAATTTCCTGGTGATCTCCAAACGCGATCATCAACCGATCCGCCAGCCAGTAAGAGACGAAGAGGTCGCCGGGTTTTAAGGTTGCTTTCAGATCGATCATGATCTGCTCGCCTCTACCATTTCTACATAGTCTTCGTAGAGTTCTCGCCTGGGAGGCAAGTCTGATGTTTCAAATGCCAGCGACGCGGCAGTCGCCATTAAGCGAGCTTCCGGATCCATCGGTCTTATGACAGCGCAACGCAGAGGCTCGAGGTCGAGTACCGCGAACCGCGTTGTGGAGCCGTCGTAGTCGTGAAACTGGGCAAGCATCGAATCCGAGTAAACCGGCGCCTGAAGCATGATCGGAAGGTTCCAGTCGCGCTCCTCTTCCCCATACCTGAACAGGCGGGAAGAGGAGGGTTGCGAAAGCTGATACGGCCGCGGAATGTACTCGCGGCGATTAATCATGTCGGAGACTACACGCGCCTTGCCGAGTTCCATCAGCCGGAACAACTCGCGCCGCCGCGTGCGCTCATCAAGCCAGGCGACGGGCTCGCTGATGGCTTCTATCGCACATCGCAGACACTCTTCGCCCTGCCGCAGCCACGCCACTTTGTGAGTCTCGATATAGAGCCCTTCCAAAATCCGTTGCCAATCCGACAGAGCGGCAAGTGCGTACGTGTAAGCCTGTTGTTTGTCACTGGCGATGAGAGATCTTGCTATCAGTTGACGTATCAAGAACCGTTCGCTGATGTCGCGCGAACTAAAACGAGAGTAGTTAACACACCATGTATACGCGTCATCAGGCATCCCTTTGCTCAGCAGAAACTCGGCGAGTGACCGACAAACAAAGAGCGCGATGACGCTGCCCGCTGCGCAGTCAATCGCAAGCTGGTACAGCTTGACGGTACTGCCGGCCCATGGTGACGCGGGACCATGGCGCTCCTCGTAATATCGGGCAATCAAGGCGACGATATGAACCAGGATGTCCGACTTCATGATCTCCGCCGACGTTGCGCCGGGCCGGGAGCATTCGATTGTCAGTGCCGTTAGTAGTTCAAGATCCGGAACGGAATCCGAAACGACGCACTCGCGCACCTTACCGATGATGGCACTGGAGCCGTTGCTGTTGTAGGAATCAAGAAACTCGACCAACTCGTCCTTCGTCAGAACCTCAGGATCGAGAAATCGCGCCAGTAAGCGACAAGTCTCGGCGAACAGTGCGTCATTCGGATGAGACCCTCGCAGGGCGTCGCCGGCTGCTGCGCGGAGACTATTCGCAGCCTCCACGCCCACGCCGAGCCGCGCCAGTGCGAGTGCGGCTTCGCTCTCTGCGATTGCTGCTGCGGAGTAGTTTCCTCGAGTTCGATTCATCCGCGCCACGTTGCCGTTCAGATCGATCGAATAGTCGATTTGTCCGAGCCAATGAGCGTGACCTTTGCACGCTTTGACGAGATCTCGACCAGACACAAGACCCATCTTGTACTTTTCGATGGCGTGCGTTTTGGCGTACTCGAATGCGAGCTGCTGATTGCCGAGCAGGGTTTGACACCTCATCATCGCGTCGATCGCTTCGAGTTTGTACCAACCGAAGCCGCTGATACTCAGGGGCAGGGCCGTGCGCAGTTCCTTCAGTGCTTCCTCGGGCTTGCCCTCTTCGAGCAACAGATTGGCGAGTGAAACATTAACGACGCCGTTGTTGGGCGGCGTGATAAGCGTGGCCAGCTTACGAAGCCACTCAGTGGTCGCGGCATTACCCTCGTACATCCTTACAACCGCAGCACGCTTGAGGAACGACTGAAGCCATGACATTTCATCGCTGTGTCGCTTCAACATCTGGGCGTATGGATCGTAGAGAGACTGGGCCCGCGTCGAGTGGTGCTGCCGGGCGACCATCAGCAGCAGCGTTATCATCTCTATGTCGTGCTGATCCGGATCGATATCAGCGGGCCAGAGTTGCAACATGCGAGAGCGCAGTTCGTCTAAGCGTCCCGCGGTGAGCAGGCGCCCTACTTCTTCCAACTCTTCGTCACTTCGCATAGTTTGTCGAGCCGCGTCACGGCCGCCGGGTTACGTGGATATTGGCGCTGCCGATGTGTTGAACGAGATCGTCCCGGAATTGCGCCGGTAGCGCAATGATTAGAACGAAGGGATGAGTCGCTTCACTCGCCGTCTGAGACGTAGCCGCAGTGGATTTCACATCAAGCACCAATATGTCCCTGAACGTGATCCACATCGGAACCACTCGTGTTTGAGGTTCATTTGGAGCCGGCGACGGGGAAGGAATCGTTCGTGTAGAAGTGTTCGGAACGACTGTGACGTCCACGACATCGCCGGCCTTCAAACTTCCGCCGAGGACCATCGCGGGCGTTGCGGGAAGAGGCACAGCAAACATGTTGTTAAGAGACGCGGGCGCCGTCACCTTCTTGATTTTGTCTTGCTGAATTACGCCGTTTTTGGCTACCGCCTCCAGCGTGTATTGGTCCAACATCTCATTTTTGTTCGTCATCGCGCCGGACGGCACTGCCGCAGCAGCACGTGGCGTTAATGTCACGTCTTCATCGGTAAGTAAGTGGTAAGCAGGCAAGTCGCGAGATGCGACGGCGATAGTTACCTGTGGCTGCGGCTTCCCGTTGAGCCAAAAGGTCACTGAACCAACGAACGCCAGATACAGAAAGGTTGAAACACCGAAGAATGTGGATTTCGGCGGTGTTCGCGAATCTCGCTCCTCGCGGCGACGCGCTTCGTTGTCTTCACGCGTCTGCCGCTGATCGGTAGTAAGTCGTTGCAGCGCCGTAACCGGTCGAGCATTTCCAGCCGGCGCGCCGGCGGTAGCCAGCGGACTCTGCGTCGGCGCGACCTCGAAAAACGCCTCGACGCGACTTAAAACGTCCGTCAGCGTCGTCTCTTTCGCCGGCGGCGGCGGTTGAACCCGGTCATATGAAGCCGTTGCCAAAGGCGTGCTCCGGTAGATCAACGTGGTTACGTCGTCCCAGATCTCTTTCTCGTCGTCAGGATCGGTTGGCAGTTTCAGGTGCAGGGCTTCGAGTAGTTTCCAGCGGTGCAAGTCGAACGCGGTCTTTATCGACTCGCCATACGACGATGCGCCGTGAAGCGCGTTTTGATAACAGACCCACGACAGGGGAACGCCGAGGGCACAGATGAAAAATAGACCCGGCCGCGAAGTAAAGAGCGCAAGCGGAAGGCAAGCCACAATGGCGAAGGCAAACGAGAGAACGGACATCATCAACATAAAGACCATCGTCGTCTTGGCGGCGACGAGACTGTTGATGAATTCCGCGGGCAGCACAGCGTGAAGCCTGGGCCAGATCACGACGGCGTCGATGCGATAACGATCGTACGGGTAAACTTCGGCTGACCGGATGATGTTGCCGAGTTGGGTCGGCATCACGTGTTCTTCACGTCGCGGCAGGAACAGCAAATGCTCGCGTTCGATCTGGCTGAGTGTGCGGCTCTCTTTCAGCGCGGACTTTCGTTCTTTCGCATTGCCGCTCGCGATCAACGCCGCGCGCGCTTGCGGCCGCACGCTTTCATTATGCGACTTCAAGCTGGCCTTTAAATAACGAAAACGCCGCCGGTAATAATCCAGGCGGTACTCCCGCAGCACTGACAATGGCCACCTGCGCCAGTATCCCTCGAAGAGCCGGATTATTGCCGTCTGGAAGTTTCCCAACAGGAAAGCAAACAGAATGATCCATGCCAGCGCCCCGGCCAACAGCGCAAACTGAATTTCGAGACTTTGACTCTGCCAGAGTTGAAGGCTCTGGGCCAATCCCCGCACAAAGGCCGCGACGAACAGGCAGCCTGACCAAAACGCCAGGCTGGGGAAGAAGATAGAAAGCACCCAGTTGCGATCAAAGTAGCCGCTGAGCTCGCTCAAAAGCGTCGTGAACATGAATCACTTTTTCTTTATCAAAATGCTGTGGTGCGTAGGGCACCTGGGTGGGTTATCGATATCGTAGGAGACTACCACTTCACTATGATCGCCCAGGCGACAGACATAAACCGGAGGACGATGGATAGGATCCCCTTCGATCTGATTTAGTTTTGCTAACCACCGCACGTCGAGTGAGCGCAACGCCTGCTCAGCGATCAACTGCCGGGACAGAATGCCTACGACCTTGCCGACGTGTAGAACTATCAGTCCTCGTATCTGCTTTGATCCGAACAACAGTTGAGAGACTTCCTCGACGATGTCCGACAGAAGTTGCTCCCGCTCGACCGGGACGGCCGCCGGAAGATTGGCGACTTCTACGGCGAGAAACTTGTCTTTATCAGGTCCCAGAGCACTTAGTTGTTCGTCGGTAACAAGCGCAAGCGGCTCGCCTTCGCTCGTCTGAATTACACAGTAGCTGGCGTTACGGACTCGCAGCTTTGCTTCCGCCGCCCTGACAGTGGTGTCAGGTGTTACCACGACGAAGTCTTTCACCATTTTTTGTTCGGCTGTATCGCTCATAAGGTAGCCTCAAATGCAGGAAGATGATGGATTAGGTCAAGAGGTCCGGGCGCGAGAGGTCTGATGTTGCGGTGAGCAAGTTACACAAGATCTCCCGCCACGTCAATAATTGCGCCGCTATGGCCTGCGGCCGCAGCTTACTCGATCACTTTGAAGGAACCAAAGAACTTCTTCGAAACCATCTCGAACAAGTCTGTTCGATCGGCAGCATTGGCGGACGGTTTCCCGTTCTTGAAGACGGCGTCCGGCAGGGTGGAAAAGATGATTTGATACGAACGCGACTTAACAAAGAAGTATCTCGCTCTAATAATCAGGAGGCCCTTCTCAACCAGTAACTCTCTTCCAGCAATGCCGCCCATCGAGAAGTCGGTCTCTGCCAGAACACGTGCGCCGCCGGAAACAACTTGATCGCGAGCGCCGTCTAAGAATTCCTTGTGTTCCTGGGGCGTTTCCGGCCCGATAGGGAAGTCAACATAGTGGACGTAGTAGTGACCGTAATTCGTTTGGAGAAGGAAGGCGTGAGTTGTGAGTTTGCCGAGCCCTGTCTCCATTGTACGGACTTCGGGTTTGGGCGTGCCCGGCAAAGAGATCGAGAACTTTCCCGCGGCGGAAGTAAACTCTTTCCACGCGTCTGGGGTGTATTCCCTCACGGGCGGCGGCGGCGCCGGCGGCGCCTGGGCAGCGGCGACGCCATTCAGCAACGCTGTGAGAACGATGATTCCGAAGCAAAATCTCATAGTCTAAGGCTCCAGGCCCAACTCGTACGTGTTAATGAACGTCAGGAACTTCGACACTTCGACGATGTCCTTCCCGACGAACCGGATACTGTGAGCGTCGGTGCGTTCGACAATACTCAGATAACTCAACACTTCAGACGGGCGATAATTCTTAAAACGCACGTCTAACTCGATCGGCGCCGAAAGCTTGTACGGCTTGAACTCGCGAACCCGGGTGACTGCCCGTTGTGCTTTCTGACGAATCAACTCGTACGACGCGTCGGGAGTCATCGTCCGGGCCGAATGAAAGCCGCTGGCCCACTTGACGACAGCTCCTTCGATGTTTCCCAGCAGCGCTGTGGTTTCCTTCACGACGGCATCATCGCCTGAAACCATGATTATCGGCACGTTGAAATGGCCCGCTATGGCGGCGTTGATTCCAGCTTCTGAAACCGAGACGCCTTTCAGTTTAACGTCAGCAAGCCTGGCGCTGGAAAGCGTGTGCGCCCGCACGCCCTCGAGGTTCGTGGTCGCCGTGTGATAACCGATGAAGATCGCGCCGGCGAAGGTCTCGTCGATGCCCTGCATCATCCCCAACGGTCTGGGCCACGAGCGGACGACCATGACGTTGCTCGGCAGCTTCTCGATCAGCAGGTTCTGGCCGTTGCCGTGCGAGTCGCTGATGACGATCTCCGTCGCCCCTCCTGCGATTGCGCCCTGGATCGCCGCGTTTACCTCCTGCGTCATGAACTCGCGGAAGCGCGCGTACTCGAACCCTTGCGGCCCCAACTGCTCGTTACTGACGACGCCAACCACGCCTTCCATGTCGGCGGAAATGTAGATCTTCAATCGTCGTTGCTGCGCGTTGGCGGCGACGGCACAGACGATCATCAAAAGGGCCAGGCACAGTGTTTTCACGTTCATAGTCCTTTACTTAATGGTTTCTACAACACGGATCGACTCGAGAGCCTTGAGATACTCGACCACCAGATCGAGCGGGATTGGACCATATGTTGCCGAGACTGCGTCGCGAATCTGTTGCGCGTTGCGGCGGCCATCGACGAGGTTGAAGACTTCATACGAGTACTCGCCGCCGGATCCGCGCAGCCCGCGATACTGTAAAAGACGAACGGGATCCGGACCGCGGTATTTGTCGGTGAAATAGTCGTAGCCGAATGCCGTAAGCGGCCCTTTCAACGAGCCGCTCCGGCGAAAGACCAAACGGCCATCTCCTTGCGCTTGCGCGGGTGGTCCAACAGGTCCAACCTGCCGTTCGAGATTGTCGAGAAACGTCTTCGCCGTATCGACAGAGACACCTAAGAAACGGCCTATCGAATCAACCAGCGTCCGTTCATACCAGAGATGATGACGCGTGAGGTTCGCTGCTTCCGCTTCCGGCAGCCCATTCCGGCGCTTGAGCATTGTCGCGGTGCGGCCGAGACTGTTTATCTGAACCACACGAATGATCGACGAGGCATCCGCCGGCTTGGCAGCCGCCAGGAAATAGGCGCTCGCCGCGCCGATGAACGCCGCGCGTTTGAGTTTCGTTGGATCGACGTTCGCGGGTGTGTCGAAATTGGTGTGGATGTAACGATCGGGCCAGTCGTTGAGATAGATCGCCGGAATGCCGAACGAGTTGTTGGTGTAGACCTGATGATCGCTGCCCAACGAGAACTCCGCCATCGCGGCCTGTAACGGTTCCTTGCCGCCTTCGGGCGCAATCAACGGGTACGCCGCCGCTTCGCCTCCGGCAAAGTCTGCCGACTGTTCGTTCACAAACTCGCCGAAATGTTCGGCTACGTCGTTGACGAAAGAGGGAAGACTCTTCGGGCCGCGAGTTACGTGAAAGATCGCTTTCGTCTCCGGCCCGCCGCCGACCATGTCCATGTGAATGACGGCTTTGATGCGTCTCGTGATTTCAGCCTTGCCGAGAAGGAAAACGATCGTGCCTTCGATCTCCGGCGGCCAGATGAACCGAATCGTCCGCGCGGGCCGCGCAATCTTGCCTTCGCGGATCAACTTACTGAACGTGCGCGCCACTTCGAGTATCGCCACGCTGCCGCTCGCGTTGTCGTTCGCGCCCGGACGTTGATGATCGAGATGACAACTGAAAGCGATCTCTTCGGCGCTCAATGTTGGATCGGCTCCGGGAATCGTCGCCGTCACGACCTCGTAAGCGCCCTGATGCTTGCCGGCGCGAACTGTAGCGTGTAATCGAACCTTCTCGCCACGCGCGAGACGCGATTGAAAGTTGCGCGCCTGGGCCAGTGAGATCATGAAAGCAAACGCCGGCGTTTCAGAGAACGTATCGAGATGGCCCCAGCGCACGAGGTTTTCGTTCTCGCCGTACCACGCGGTGCGTTGGTTCTGCGCGTAACTGATGATCCCTGCGGCGCCGTGAAGTTTGACGGCGAGCGGCACGACCGCAGCCGGCTGCGACGACGTCAGCACGAGTTTCCCCCGCAGATCTTTGCCTGCGTAGTCGCGCTCCGATGTACCGCTGCCGATATCGACAAGGTCGGCAGTCGCTTCGCCGCTTTCGCTGTCCTGCGCGAGCGACACAGGCATCGCTTCCCAACTTGCGAGCCGCACGTTGCGCACCCATTCGCCTTTCTCCTCGCGCAGTTCCCAGAGCTCGGCAAACTCCGCGTCCCACGGCTCGCGCATTCGCTGAGCACCGTACATCTGCGTGCTATCGACCGGGAATTGTTCGATTTTCGCGTCGGTTAGACCATACGAGCGCAGTTGCTCGACGATGTGCTCGGCGGCCGCGTGAAAACCGCGCGAGCCGCGCATGCGGTGATGCCGCGCGAGGAATTCGAGATTGCGCTTGGCAGTCTCGCCCGAAATCTCCTGCGCGAGCGCCGCGACGATTGGATCGGGAAGCAGAGTATCAGCCCCGAGAACAGGACTGACACTCAGTAAGAAACATATGAGACAGGCAAGGAGTTTGTAAACGAGTTTCACGGCGCGGATTGTATCACCGGAACCGCGATGTGCGACGCCTGTTGGGCCGCCCGAAACACGCGCTGCGTTGCCGGCTGAAAATCCGATTCTTTCGCGAGGAAAATGTTCGGTACGAATCGCTGCGGGTTGCGATCGATCACCGGAAACCACGTGCTCTGCACCTGGACCATTATCCGGTGCCCCTTCCGAAAGACGTGATCGTTGGCCGGGAAGGGAATCTTGTAATGCACGACGCCGTTTGCCGGAAGCGCGTGCGGCTTTTCAAAGCTCTTGTAATAGCGGCCGCGGAAAACGTCGCCGGCGATCATCAATTGATAGCCGCCCATCTTGGGATCCGGCTCGTACTTCTCGGGATAGACGTCGATCAATTTGACGATCCAATCACTGTCCGTGCCGCTGGTTGACGCAAACAGGTTTGCGATGATCTTTCCGGAGACCGTGACGTCGTTGGTCAACGTGTCAGTAACCCACGTGAGCACGTCGGGACGATGATGCACGAACCGCTGGTCTTCAACCAACCACGTCGTCCAGCCCGATCTCACTTCGATCGGACGCTTTCGATAGGGAACCGGACGCGCCGGATCGGAGACAAAACTATCGAACGCGGGTTGCGAATTCGCCGGCGGCGGATCGAACGAGAGCTTGCCGTTTGGATGAAAGTAGAGCTGTTTCGCGGCGACGTTCTGTTTCGGCGGCCACTCAGCGTGCTCGACCCACTGGTTCAGTCCCGTTCGGAACGTCACTGCTTCCGCGCGCTGCGCACCGCCCTTGTCTTTCAGATAGTGCGCGAAGAACGGCGCGAGAATGTTCTTGCGATAGTGTTCTGCCGTCGCGCTGCCGAAATCGACCGGTCCAAGCTTGCGGCCTTCACCTCGCGACCAGCCGCCGTGGTTCCAGGGACCGACGACGAGGAAGTTTTGCTTCGCCGAGTCGTGACGTTCGAGCAGTTCGTAGATCTTGATCGGACCGTAGAAGTCTTCCTGGTCCCACCAACCGGCGACGTTCAGCGTCGGCACCGTAACCCGAGTGAGCCACGGCTCGAAGCCCTGCCGCTTCCAGAACGCGTCGTAGTCCGGATGGTTGACGAAGTCGTTCCAGCTCGGCAGGCGGCCTTTGAAATACTTCGCGTCAGCATTCGACAGCGGCCCGAGCTTGTTTCCTTCACCCCGCGACCAGCCGCCGTGGTTCCACGGTCCAACCACGAGAAAGTTTTGCTTCTTCGAATCGTGGCGTTCCAGCAGTTCGTAGATCTTGATCGGGCCGTAGAAGTCTTCCTGGTCCCACCAACCCGCGACGTTCAGCGTCGGCACCGTAACCCGAGTGAGCCACGGCTCGAAGCCCTGCCGCTTCCAGAACGCGTCGTAGTCCGGATGGTTGACGAAGTCGTTCCAGCTCGGCAGACGCCCTTTGAAATACTTCGCGTCAGCATTCGACAGCGGCCCGAGCTCCAGGTACCACTCGTACGCGTCGAAGCGGTCGATGATTTTGGTCGGGTCAGTGATCTCTTTCGACGACTCCATCATGTAAGCGTATTCAAGGCCGTAGCTGAGACGGAACGCGCCGTTGTGATGAAAGTCGTCGCCGATCCACATATCGGCCGGCGACGCTTGTTGCACGATGGCTTTCAGCGCCGGATGCGGATCGAGCATGCCCATCACTGAAAGCCACGCGCCGTAACTGGTCCCGACCATGCCGACGCGGCGGTTGTGATTCGACACGTTTGCCAGCAGCCATTCGATCGTGTCGTACGTGTCAGTGCCTTCGTCGATCGCTTTCTTGTCGGCGGGATCGCGCGGCTGGCGCAGCATGACGAACGTGCCTTCCGACTTGAACCTGCCGCGAATGTCCTGCCGGACGATGATGTAATCCGTCAATTCGCCAAGCGCAGCGACGAGTTGCTCCGAGCTCGCGTTGCCGATGCCGTACGGCGTTCGCAGCAGCAGCATGGGAACGGGCTCGGTAGCGCGCGTGGGCGTGTAGATCTGCGTATAGAGTTTCACGCCGTCACGCATCGGAATCATCGCTTCAACCCGCGTAAAAACAGACTGCGCAGTCGCTGAGCCTGCAATCAACAGCAGTAAGAGCGTTACACGAATGAACACGAATTACCTCCTTGAAACCCGATCGATCGGCGCTGGACGCGGCACGCGCCGCGTCGGGTTCTGTTCGAGTAGTTTCAACGCCTCCTGCACAGCTCGCTCGAGCTGTGGATCGCGGCCTTTGATGACCTCAGGCGCCGAGTACTCGACCTCGATGTCGGGCGCGACGCCGATGTTCTCGACGTCCCACTCACCCTTGAGATTGTAGAAAGCAAGGTTCGGCGCCGTGATGCCGCCGCCGTCGATCGTCGGCGGAAAACCGAGAGTTCCGACCAGGCCGCCCCACGTCCGCGTCCCGACAAGCGGACCGATCTTCCGCTGCCGAAACATGAACGGCAGCGCGTCGCCTCCGGATCCGGCCGATTCATTGATCAGCATCACTTTTGGACCATAGAGGCCCGCGATCGGCGACGTGGAAGGCTCGCCGTCGCGCAACGCAAAATAGCCCATC
The DNA here is from genome assembly GCA_035649995.1 of Pyrinomonadaceae bacterium. Taxonomy (GTDB): domain Bacteria; phylum Acidobacteriota; class Blastocatellia; order Pyrinomonadales; family Pyrinomonadaceae; genus PSRF01. Next base: position 20,593 of record DASRIM010000461.1, read on the forward strand.
AGTTTGCGGTCCAACTCGTTGACGATGTAGTCGGCGACCATGCCGCCCTGATTGTACCGCTCGTCGATCACCGCGCCCTCTTTGTCCTGTTGCGAGTAGAAGTAGCGCGTGAAGGAGACGTAGCCGGGCGTAGCGGTGTTGGGAAGCCAAACGTACGCGAGCCGGCCTTTCGAGAGTTTGTCGACGAGCCGTCGATTGTCTTCGACCCACGCGCGCGTGCGCAGTCCATCTTCACTCGGAACGGGAATCACCGTAATCACTCGCGAGCCCTCGAGCGAGGGTTTTGAGTTGACCCGTATCAAGGTCTGTCTTCCAGCCGTTCCCTCGAACAAGCTGTAGACGCTCGTTGACGGCGTCAACGCGCGGCCATTCACTTCCAGCAGGTAATCGCCTTCCGCGACCTGGATTCCCGGCGCGCTCAACGGCGCGCGAAGCTCCGGGTTCCAGTTCTCGCCGGTGTAGATCCGCTTGATTCGGTAATAACCGTTCTCGATCGCGTAGTCAGCGCCGAGCAGCCCGACGCTCACTGGATCTTCCGTTGGAACGTCGCCACTGCCTTGCAAATAAGAGTGACCGACGCTCAATTCGCCGCCGACGGTCGCGATGAGATAGCCGAGGTCAGCGCGATGGCCCACGTGGGCAAGCAGCGGGCGATACTTCTCGTAGATCGCCTTCCAGTCTGCGCCGTGCATCTTCGCATCGTAGAAATACTCGCGCTGTATGCGCCACGTCTCGCGAAAGATGTGTTCCCACTCGGCGCGCGGATCGACACGCGTCTCGAGTTGGGCCACGTTGATTGGTCCATCGCCGACCTTCGCGGGCCGCTCCGTGGAGACGACGCCCCAGTTTGCGCCGCCGCCCGCGCTTGCCTGATAAAGCACCTTCTTCTTGTCGCCCGAAAGCGCGTAAGCGCGGACGCCTTCGAGAAACGGCGCGGCTGTTCGCTCGCGGACTTGATAGCGCTGGAGACGCAGGGCCGTCGGACCACCGCCGGGCAGCGGCTCGGTGTAGTAGAAACTTCCGGCCGCGCCTGCGGAGAGATTGGCGTACTCACCGGGCGGCACGTTGACGGGGATGATCCGTTGGCTGATTCCGTTCGTGTCGACGCGGACGGTCACGGCTCTCGGCGCCGGCGGGGCCGGCGGCGCGGCGGGCGTTTCGGCCGGTGTCGGACGCGGCGGCGGCTCGTCGCCTGTTTCCGGCAGTAGCGGCGACGGCTCGGTCGCACTCAAAACGGCGAGATAGATCGCGCGCCTGACGGGACGATCGAGCGAGCTCATCTCCAGCCAACTGGTGCTTGGCCCATAGTTGGTGCTCGCCAGAAAGTAAAGATACTTGCCGTTCATATCGAACGCAGGCGAGATCGAATCGGCAAGCCCGTCGGTAAGTTGATAAGACTTCCGGTCAGCTACGGAGTAAAGAAAAATCGCGCGCAGGTGACTCGCCAGGTTCTTCGAATACGCGACCCAACGCGAATCGGGCGACCACGTCGCATCAAACTGTCGAAACGGATCCGGATACGAATCAGTATCGATCTTCGTCGTCTTGCCGCTCGCGACTTCGATGGACCAGAGGTTGCGATGATTGTCCTGGAGGAGTATCTGCGTGCCGTCCGGCGCCCACGCCGGACCTGAATAGAACGCGGTCGAAGGCAACGCGATTGCGCGCGGAGCGTTGACGCCAAGCGGATCGCCGATCATCAGTTGATACTCTCCGCTGACATCTGAAAGCCACGCCAGTTGATTACCGTCAGGCGACCACACTGGCGACCGATCGTGTGCGCCGGAGCTTTGCGTCAGGTTGCGATAATCACCTTTTTCAGTCGGAACAGTGAAGATCTCGCCGCGCGCCTCGAACGCCGCGCGGACGCCCGTCGCCGAAAGCGTCGAGCTGCGAATCATGCTCGCGACCTTTTTGAACTGCGGGCGCGCCCACGGAAGATCGCCCGTCGCCTCGATGTTGAGCCGAGTCGACTTGCCGCTCTTCGCATCGACTAGATGAATGTAGCCGGCTTGTTCATAGACGAGTGCATCGGCGCCGGCTGAAGCCGTCATGATGTCGAAATCGTCGTGCTGCGTCAGTTGCGTGACCTGCTTCGTGTCAGTGCGGTAACTAAACAGGTTCATCGTGTGATTGCGATCGGAAAGAAAGTAGATCGTATTTCCGATCCACATCGGTTCCGTATCGTTGCTGTTGTTCCAGGGAAGCTTCTCGACTGAATTGTCGGCGAGGTTCATTACCGAGATCGGGTGCGTGCGGCCGCCGCGGTAATGCCGCCACATACTGGCCTCGTACCAGTCGGGAATAAACGCAGTCTGGAACTCCTCGTAAGCGACGCGGCGTCCATCGGGAGAATAGACGCCGCTAAAGGCGCGGGGCATTGGAATTTGCTGCGGGAGCCCACCATCGAGTCCGATGGTCCAGAGTTTGTAATAAGCCTGTTGGGGTGCGCTGATGCGAGCTGAGGCAAAGACGATTCGCTGTCCGTCCGGCGTCCAGCCGCGAACGCGATCGCTGCCGGGATGATACGTCAGCCGCTTCGCGTTTCCGCCAGTTACTGGAACGACGTACACGTCCGTGTTGCCGGCGACGGTGGCGGTGAAAGCGAGCTGCTTGCCGTCGGGAGAGAAGTGCGGCTCGATTTCAAGGCCTTGAGTCGACGTGATGCGGCGCGCCTGGCCGCCGCTGCGCGACACGAGCCACAAGTCGCCCGCGTACTCGAATGCGATTTGATCGCGGCTCACGGTCGGATGACGCAGGAGACGAGTGCCCTGGGCCACAACCACTCCAGGCGTGACGAGACAAAGAAACAAACAGAGAACGACCAGTACTACAACACTGATCAGACGGATTTTCATGGGAATTATTCTCCTACGTGGTCCAAATCGCGCTCAGCACTCGTTTGAAGTTGCCGCCGAGTATTCCCCGAATGGCCGCGTCGCTGTACTTGCGGCGAATCAGGCCTTCGGTCAGGTCGTACATTCGTTTCGGATGGTTGAGTCCTTCGACGTCGATCTTGTCGCGGAAGGCGTAGCTGCCTTTGTAGCCCGCGCGCAGTTGCTTGTTGAGTTCAGGGGGCATCGCGTCGTAGCCGTAAAGGTCCACGTCGCTGCCGACGCCGACGTGCTCTGGCCCGATCAGTTTTACGACGTGATCGAAATGGTCGATGACGTGCTCGACGGTGGTCGGTTCGTCGCCCTTGACGAACATGCGCACTCCGGTGATACCCATCACGCTTCCGGCATCGCCGACTTTCTTGATCGCTTCGTCCGTTTTCAATCGTGGATGACCGGGGACGAGTGCGCGGCAGTTTGAATGTGTAATCAGCACGGGTTTTTTGGAGATCTCGAAAGCGTCGAGCGTGGTGCGGTCGCCGCAGTGAGAGACGTCGATCGCCATTCCGACCTTGTTCATTCGTTCGATGATGCTGACGCCGAAGTCCGAAATGCCGTCGTCGCGCCGTTCGGTGGAGCCGTTGCCGATGAGGTTGCGCGCGTTGTAAGTCAGTTGCGACACGCGTTGGCCGATTCCGTGGAAGAAGTCCACGTCGTCGGGGCGGCGAAACTGTTCCGAGTTTTGCAGGCCGATCATGATGCCGATCTTGCCCGAGGTCTTGACGCGGTTGAGATCGGCGGCACTGTCGATGCGCATGAAATGCTGATCGTGGTTGGCGATGAAACCGTTCCAGGCGGCGAACATTCGCAGCGTGCGATCGTAGGCGTCAGGGCCGCCTAGTCCGACGGCCGTGTGAAAGATGTTTATGCCGGAGTCTTTGTACGGTTGCAGGTCCGCGGTGGTGAAGGTTTCAGGGTTGACGAACCATTTGTTCTGTTTCGGGAAGTCGAGCGTCATCGGGCCGAGCATGTCGATGACGAGCGACTGCTGGACCAGATCGATCGAGCGCGACGAGTACTCGACGGTCGAGTTGGCGAAGATCCGGTAGCGTCCCCGATTGAACATCGGCGCCGCGAGCAAGCCCGCGCCCGCCAGCGCGCTCCGTTTAAGTAGTTCGCGGCGATTCATGTTTTGCTTCATTACTGTTCCAACCCGTCATTGTTCGACACGTCCTGGGCCATAAATGACGCGGCCTGGCCGCGCGCCCGTATGTTTGCCGTGATCGATGACGACCTCTCCGTTAACCAACACGTAATCGATGCCTACAGGATAGACAAACGGCTTCTGATAAGTAGCTCGATCCTGAATCGTGTCGTAGTCGAAGATGACGACGTCGGCCCAACAGCCTTCGCGGATCACGCCGCGCGATTGCAGACGCATTCGCGTCGCAGGCCACGAGGTCATCTTGCGGATCGCCTCCTCGAGCGACAGCACTCGCTTTTCGCGAACATAGCGCGCGATGAGACGCGGAAAGTTGCCGTAGCTGCGCGGGTGACCGAGGCCGAGCGTGTCCACTGTGTTCGGATTCAACGTCGCCGCGGCGTCGCTGCCGATGCTGGTCCAGGGGAACTTCAGCGCCGTGATGACGTCCTGTTCGCTCATCATGTGATAGATCGCGGTCACTCGTCCGCGTCCCGCGGCGACGAGATCAAACGCTGCGTCAGCCGGCGTCTTGCGCCACTCGCGCGCGATCTGCACCATGCTCTTGCCTTCGAAGTGCTTGTGATCTTCGTTCTGCGCGCTGGCGAGGACGATGCCGTTCCAACCACCGGCGGCTTCGATGATGTTCCACCAGCCGGGAGAGCCCGTCACCATCTCTCGTTTGAGACGCGCGCGCGTCGCCGGATCCTTCAGTCGCTCCAGCAGCTTTTCACGTCCGCCTTCGAAGGCCCACGACGGAATTGTCGCTTCGAGCCCGGTGCCGCCCGCAGTGTAGAGATAAAGGTCGGCGGCGACGTCGACGCCGCGCGCCCGTGCTGCTTCGATCTTCCGTCCCGCCTGCCGCATCAACTTGCCCCAGCCCGGTTGAAACGCGGCTTTCAAGTGGAAGATTTCGACCGACAAGCCACCCTTCTCGCCGATCGTGATTGCTTCTTCGATCGACTGGACCAGCTCCTTGCCCTCGCCGCGAATATGGCTCGCGTAAATGCCGCCGTACTGCCCGGCGATCTTCGCCATCTCGATCAACTCGTTCGTCGATGCGTAACTGGAAGGAGGATAGATAAGGGCAGTCGTCATGCCCATCGCGCCGGCCTTCATCGCCGTCTCCATGATCGCCTTCATGCGCTGGAGCTCTTCGGCTGTCGGCGCGCGCGAGTCCTGGCCCAACACGGCGACACGCGCTTGCGTTTCCGAAAAATAGGTGCCGAAGTTCATGCTGATGCCGGTCTTCTCGAGACCGGCGAAGTACTCGGCGATCTTGTCGGCGGGAACCGGTGTGCCGCCCTCGCCGCCGATGCCGGTAGTCACGCCCATCATCAGTTTGTTTTCGGCGAGACCGTTTTGCATCAGCGCCCTGCCGGACTGGTCCATGACGTCGATCCAACCGGGAGAGACGTAACGCCCGCGCGCGTCGATTTCCAGACGGCCGCGTCCGCTGACTTTGCCGATGCGAGCAAAGCGGCCGTCTTTGATTGCGACGTCTGCGAGTATCCACGGATTTCCCGAGCCGTCGAGTACGTGTCCGTTACGGATCACGACATCGTAGATCGGCTCGGATTGCTGCGCGGCAACCGGCGCCTGCGCGAGGTTCAGTGCCAGTAGGCAGATGAATAGGCGGAGGGACTTGCGACGAAAATTAGTCATGAAATCCGTGGTTTTAGAACTCGAACCTGAATCCGATTTGCCCTTCACGTCCGGGCAGCACCTGGGCTTTAGTGCCGAAGATATCCGGCTGCTGCAAAGACGTAAAGACCGCGGCCGGGTTCTGCCGGTTCAGAAGATTGAAGAACTCGAACAGCACCTGCAATTTGACGCGCTCCGTGAAATCGATTCTCTTCGCAAAACGCATGTCGAGATTTACGAACGCCGGCGCCGTGAAAGCGTTTCGGCCCGCCACGACGTCGATACCGGTCAGAGTGCCGTTGCCGTCGGGATCCGCGGACGATCCGGTGCGGCTGAAATGGAAACCGCTCTGCGCGCGAAAGATGCCGCTGAGTTGTATCTGCCAGGGCAGTTCGAGCAGGCCGTTGAGTTGGAAAGTGTGGTCCACAGACAAGTCAGATGGTCCTTTGTCGAGGTCGGGGCCGTTGACGAACGATCCGGCAGCCGCGACAAAGCGCCCATTGGCGCGCGTGTAAGGGCCATTCGCGTTCGTTCGCAGGACTCCGCTCTCGACGCTGCTCACCACCGGCGCGATGCCGACGAAATTGTCCGTCGGCGCAGAGTTGATACCGAGTTGATTGTCTGTTTGATCGGCGAAGGTGTAGTTGCTGCTCAGCGTGAACCGTTTGCTGAAGCGCTTCGTGAAGCTGAGTACGAGCGCGTCGTAAGTGCCTTCGTACCATGGACCGAAGGTGCGGATTGGACCAGCCGCGAATGGCGGCAGGAACTGCCGGGCGCCGGAGCGCGATTGAAACGCAATATTCACTTCGCGAACGCCCAGCATGTTGTTCATGTTGCGGTGATAGAAATCAGCCGTAACGACGATGCTCTTTCCGAGCTCACGCTGCACGCCGATGCCGTAGCTGGTTGTGAAAGGCGTCTTGAAACTTCGATCGATGTCAGTGGGGAAGAGCTGTGCCGGGATCGCCGGATGCGACAGTGTGCCGAACGGGCCCCAGAAAAAGAAGCCAGGCGCTTTGCCGACCGCGATCGCGGCCTGCGCCAGGTATTGATCCGGTGTCAGACCCGAAAGCTGTTGAATGTTCGAGATATTGATTACCGCGTTGTTGGGGATTAACGCATGACCCGGCGCGACGACGCGGTTCAGACGATCGATGCCGATGAACTGGTTTGCGGCGCCGCCGCCGAACGCGGGGCAAGTCAGGCCGCCCGCCAGGATCTGCGCGTCAGTCAAACTCGACGATACGCAGAAGCCGCCCGGGAACAACGACGCGCCAATCGCCGCCGCCGCGATACTGGGATTACCGAACAAGCCTCGCGGATACGAGAACGGTTGGACCGCGCGCTGGTCTGCGCCGCCGAACG
>DASRIM010000462.1:0-9729 GCA_035649995.1 Pyrinomonadaceae bacterium
CGCATCGCCGATCTCGTTCTGCTCTATCAACGCGACTCCGGCGGGTGGCCCAAGAACATCGACATGGGCAAACCTGTCAGCGAAGCAGACCGTGTAAAGCTTGCAGCAGAGAAGAAAGAGACAGACTCGACGATCGACAACGGCGCCACGTTCACGCAGTTGTCATATCTGGCGCGCGTCTACACGGCGCAACGTCACGAGCGGCATCGCGAATCGTTCGAGAAAGGCCTGGACTACCTGCTGAAGGCGCAGTACCCGAACGGCGGCTGGCCGCAGTTTTATCCGGACCTGAGTGGTTACTACAAGCACATCACGTTCAACGACAACGCCATGATCGGCGTGATGAAACTGCTTCGCGATGTGGCCGCATCAAAACCGGCGTACGCGTTTGTTGACGAGCGACGGCGCGCCGCCGCTGCGAAGGCTGTCGAGAAAGGCATCGACGTCATACTGAAAACGCAGGTGATTGTGAATGGAAAGCGAACCGTGTGGTGCGCACAACATGACGAGGTCACGCTGGCTCCCACGTCGGCCCGAAAGTATGAAGTGGCGTCGTTGAGCGGCGGAGAGAGCGTCGAGATCGTTCGCTTTCTGATGTCGATTAAGAAGCCGTCGCCCGCCGTCGTCGAGGCGATCGAATCGGCGGTCAAATGGTTCGAGAAGTCGCAGTTGAAAGATTCCGAAGGTAAACCTACCTGGGCGAGATTTTATGAGATCGGCACTAATCGTCCCATCTTTGTAGGCCGCGATGGAGTTGTTAAGTACGATGTAAACCAAATTGATGACGAGCGACGAACAGGTTACGCGTGGTACGTGGATGGTGCGGCAAAACTATTGAACACGGACTATCCAGCGTGGATAAAAAAGATCCGAGATGACAACACGACGCGAGTTCATTAAGAGTCTTGTTCTGGGTGGAGTGGCGGTTGCCGTTGCGCCGCGTCTGCTGGCAGCGAGTGCGAGTCCGTGGGAGACCGTGATGCCTTCGATTCTCGAACGCATCAAACCGCCTCGCTTCCCAAACCGGACGTTCAATCTCAACCGCTTCGGCGCGAAGGGTGACGGCCAAGCCGATTGCACCGCCGCGTTTCGACGCGCGATCGATCAGTGCGCTAAGGCCGGCGGCGGCAAAATCGTCGTTCCTAAGGGAACGTATCTCACGGGCGCGATTCACCTGAAGAGCAACGTCAACCTCGAGGTCTCGGAAGGCGCGACGATCAAGTTCAGCCAAAACCCGAAAGATTACCTGCCCGTTGTCTTTTCTCGTTGGGAAGGCGTCGAGGTCTTCAACTATTCACCTTTCATCTACGCTTTCGAACAACGGAACATCGCGATCACCGGCAAAGGCACGCTCGACGGACAAAGCGACAACGAACACTGGTGGTCATGGAACGGACGGCCGGCGTACGGCTGGAAAGAAGGCATGGGCCAGCAGCGCCCGGATCGAAACGCGTTGTTCGCGATGGCGGAAAAGGGCGTGCCGGTCAGCGAACGCATCTTCGGCGAGGGCCATTATTTAAGACCGCAGTTCATCCAGCCGTATCGCTGTGAGAACGTTCTGATCGAAGGCGTCACGATCAAGAACTCGCCGATGTGGGAAGTTCATCCCGTGCTGTGCCGCAACGTGATCGTCCGGAACCTCCATATCAGCACGCATGGACCAAACAACGACGGCTGCAATCCTGAGTCGTGTACCGACGTGCTGATCAAGGACTGCTACTTCGACACCGGCGACGACTGCATCGCGATCAAGTCAGGGCGCAACGCCGACGGCCGGCGTTTGAAGGCGCCGGCCGAAAACATCATCGTGCAAGGTTGTACGATGAAAGACGGGCACGGCGGCATTACGGTCGGCAGCGAGATCTCGGGCGGCGTCCGCAACGTGTTCGCGGAGAACTGCCGGCTCGACAGTCCAAACCTCGACCACGCACTGCGCGTGAAGAACAACGCGATGCGCGGCGGGCTGCTCGAAAACCTCCACTTCCGCAACATCGAAGTGGGCCAGGTCGCGCACGCCGTGATCACGATCGATTTCAACTACGAGGAAGGCGCGAAAGGATCGTTTACGCCGGTCGTTCGCGATTACACTGTGGATAACGTTCGCAGCGGCAAGAGCAAATATGCCGTCGACGTTCAGGGCTTGCCGTCCGCGCCGATCATCAACCTGCGTCTGACGAACTGCACGTTCGACAACGTCGCCGATGGAAGTATCGTCAAGAACGTGAAAGATGCGACTGTCGATAACGTCAAGATCAACGGGCGTTCGGTGGATAACATCGCGTCGACTTCTTAGTTCTGAGAAGCCCTATTTCATGAGTCTCCCGCACGCGGGAGACACATGGTAGGTAATTTTTGAAATCCCTGTTTCATGACTCTCTCGCAAGCGGGGGACACATAGCAAAGGAAACATGAGCGAATCAAACGCCAACATCTTCAAGGCTATCGACACGGAGCGGCGCGGGACGACTTTCGAGGAGGTCGTTTCGCAGCTTCGGGAAATGATTCATCGCGGCGAGCTGCGGCCGGGTGATCGACTGCCACCGGAAAGAGACCTCGCAAAGCGGCTCGGCGTCAGCCGTCCGACGCTGCGCGCCGGGATCAGTTCGCTGGCAGCGGTCGGCGTGCTGCAGCCTCGACGCGGCGCGGGAACGTTTGTCGTCGAAGCTGAAGGACCACCGTCGCTCGACAGCAGTCCGCTGCGTTTGATGGCTTCGCTGCAACGATTCACGCCGGCCGAGATGTTTGAAGCGCGCCGTTCGCTGGAGATGGCGATCGCGGGGCTGGCGGCTGAGCGCGCCACGGGCGAAGAGATGGCGGAAATGTCGGAAGAGATCACCGGCATGTTCGCATCGCTCGACGAGCCGGAACAGTTTCTGGTCCACGACATGCGGTTTCATCAAACAGTCGCGGCCGCTTCGGGTAATCGCATTCTGACGGCGCTGATGAACATGGTCGCGACGATCCTCTTCGAAGTGCGTCGCAAAACGGTTAATCGCGCGCGCGACTTGAAAGAGTCGGCAGAAATGCACCGGGCGATCTATCGCGCCATACGCGATCGCAATCCCGAAGCAGCGCGCGACGCCATGCGCGATCACTTAATGAAGGCGCAGAAAGCGCAAGAAGAGGAAGAAGAGCACTGATCCTCCTACTTTTCTGTTTTTTGTGCCTTTTTGTGGCTAACACGGATGGCACCTATACGAATCCAATAATTGATGCCGACTACTCGGACCCGGACGTGATCCGTGTCGGCGATGACTTCTACCTCACCGCGTCGAGTTTCAACTGCGTCCCCGGCCTGCCGATTCTTCATTCCAAAGATCTCGTCAACTGGAAGATCATCGGCCATGCGCTGCAACGCCAACCGCCCTACGACCACTTCGCGAAGCCGCAACACGGCAACGGCGTTTGGGCGCCATCCATCCGTTATCACAACAACGAGTTCTACATCTTCTACGGCGATCCGGACTTCGGCATCTACATGGTCAAGGCGCGCAACGCCGCCGGCCCATGGACGGAACCGGTGTTAGTGCGCCCGGCAAAAGGCTGGATCGATCCGGCGGCGTTCTGGGACGACGACGGCAACGCGTATCTCGTTCACGCATGGGCCAACAGCCGCTCCGGCATCAAGAGCATCCTCACGATCAACCGCATGAGCCCCGACGGCACGAAGCTGCTCGACGACGGCCAGATGGTCTTCGACGGCCGTGCAAACCATCCGACGATCGAAGGGCCAAAGCTCTACAAGCGCAACGGGTACTACTACATCTTTGCACCCGCGGGCGGCGTCGCCACCGGCTGGCAGACTGTCCTGCGCGCGAAAAACATCTACGGCCCTTACGAAGATCGCATCGTGATGGATCGCGGGCGAACGGAGATAAACGGTCCGCACCAGGGCGGCTGGGTTGAAACGAAGTCAGGCGAGAGTTGGTTCATTCATTTTCAGGATCGAGGCGTGTACGGCCGCATCGTTCACTTGCAGCCGATGAAATGGGTGAACGACTGGCCCGTGATCGGTGCGGATGAGGACGGAGACGGAAAAGGCGAGCCGGTCGCGAAGTTTCGCAAGCCAAACGTCGGACGCGAGTATCCGGTTCAAGCTCCCCAAACTACGGATGAATTCAACTCGAATAAACTCGGCTTGCAGTGGCAGTGGCACGCGAACCCGGTCGATGGCTGGACGCAGTTTAATAAAGGACGCCTCAGGTTGCGTGCAGTTCCGAACGAAGACTTGTGGACGGCTCCCAACCTGCTTCTCCAGAAACTTCCCTCGCGCACATTCACGGTCACAACACTTGTCGATGGGTCGAACTTAACGGAAGGCAGCCGCAGTGGATTGCTGATAATGGGCCGTGAACATTCGTATCTCGCGATCGTGGGAATTGCCGGCGGCTTACAACTCGTTCGTCCCGAAAAGACAATCCGCGAATTGAAAACTAAATCCGTCTTTCTGCGTGTGTCGATGAGTGAGGGAATCTGCGAGTTCAGTTACAGCACGGATGGGAAGAGTTTTACGCCTGCAGGCGAGACATTCGCTGCTAAGCCGGGTGTATGGATCGGAGCAAAAGTAGGATTGTTTTCACTCGGGCAAGGCTACGCCGAGTACGACTGGTTCAGATTCGCGCCTCTCGCACGATCCGCACAAACTCCTGCGCGCGCTCAGTAATTACACTCTGTTTCCCATCGCGGATCGCCTGCACGTCGACAAGGTCAGCGCCGACACCCAACGCACTCGCACCGGCTTTAATGAAATCAGCCGCCGTCTTCAACGATACGCCTCCGGTCGGGACCAACTCGATCTGCGGCAGCGGCGCTTTCAGCGACTTGATGTAACTCGCGCCGCCGACCGCACCCGCCGGAAACACCTTCACGAAATCAGCGCCCGCGGACCATGCCTGGACCACTTCCGTCGGGGTCAGTGCACCCGGCATCACCGCGATGCCGTATCGCCGGCAAACTTCGATCGTCTCGAGATTCAACGAAGGGCTGACGACGAAACGCGCACCGGCAAGAATGCACGTGCGCGCCGTTTCACCGTCGAGGACTGTGCCCGCGCCGACGACCGCTTCATTGCCGTAACGCCGCGACACCTCTTCTATGACACCAACCGCGCCGGGGACCGTCATCGTGATCTCGAGGATTGGAATTCCACCTTCGCGAATCGCGTCGATCGCCGTTATCGCTTCGTCCGCCGATTGCGCTCGCACGACCGGTATCACGCCAACAGCACGGATTGTTTCAATGACTGCCGCTTTATCAGACATTATCGATCCACCCTCGCCGTGCCGCGTTTCATCACCCGCTCTACTTCCGACAGTGTCGCCATCGTCGTATCGCCCGGCGTCGTCATCGCCAACGCGCCATGCGCGGCGCCGCATTCGACCGCCCACTGCGCGCCTCGTCCAGTCAGCAAGCCGTAAATCAGTCCGGAAGCAAACGAGTCGCCGCCGCCGACGCGATCGAGTATCTCCAGATTCTCGCGCACAGGCGCCTGGTAAAGCTCGCCGCCGTCGTAACAAACAGCGCCCCAATCGTTGATCGTTGCGGTTTTGGCGTTGCGCAGTGTCGTCGCAACGACTTTGAAGTTAGGAAACTCGGCCACCGCTTTTTCGATCATGCGGCGGAAGTTTTCGACGTCGAGTTTCGAATGATGTTCGTCGAGCCCTTCCACTTCAAACCCGAGCGCGGCCGTGAAGTCTTCTTCGTTGCCGATCATGACGTCGACGAGCGGCGCCAACTCGCGATTGACGGTGATCGCTCGTTCCCTGCCGCCGATGGAACGCCACAAGGAGTCGCGGTAATTCAGATCGTAGGAAACGATCGTGCCGTGCCGCTTCGCCACCTCCATCGCTTCGCGGGCCACGGCGGGCGTTGTTTCCGACAGCGCACAGAAGATCCCGCCCGTGTGAAACCATCGAGCGCCTTCCTGCTCGAACACTTTGTTCCAGTCGACGTCGCCGGGCTTCAACTGCGACACCGCCGTATGACCGCGATCGGAACATCCGGCAGCCGCGCGCACGCCGAAACCGCGTTCCGTGAAGTTCAAACCGTTGCGGACCGTCCGTCCCACACCGTCAAACTTCACCCACTTCAAGTGCGACTGGTCCACGCCGCCCTGGTAGATGAGATCCTGGACCAACCGGCCGACTGCATTGTCAGCCAACGCCGTAACGATCGCGGCGTCCATTCCGAAACATCGTTTCAAACCGCGCGCGACGTTGTACTCGCCGCCGCCTTCCCAAACTTGAAAGCTGCGCGTCGTGTGAACGCGGCCCTCGCCCGGATCGAGACGCAGCATCACCTCGCCCAGCGAAACGACGTCCCAGCGGCACTGCGATTTGTCTTTAAGCTTCAACTCGCTCATCGCGGGCCAATAGCAGACCACCGATAATACAAACCACAATGCCGATCGCGCCCGCCAGCATCATGTAACGGAAGAGTGTGGTACCGGGGACGTGCATTGTAAGCCCGACGACCCAACCCACAAACGAACCTAAAATCAGACCGACAAAACCAAAGCCTACGAACGTACCCGTGGAAAACATTCGCACCGGAACACGTTCGACGTCTTCCACGGGTTCGAGCCGCGGCACCAATAAGTGAATCAACGCCAGCGCGATCAGATACAGCGTTCCGGCGATCGTGAACACGATCGAATAGTTCTGTCCGGTGCTCTGGAGAATGTAACCGGTCGCAACCGCCATCGTCGCGCCACCGAGCGCGCCCGCCATGCCACCGATACCAACCACCGAACCGACCGCGTTACGTGGAAACATGTCGGACGTCGTCGTAAAGAGGTTGCACGACCAACCCTGGTGCGCGGCGGCCGCAAATCCGATGAGCACCGCGGCAACCCAGAGGTTCGTAACGTGAGACGCGAAGATGATCGGCGTCACCGCTATCGCGCATATCAGCATCGCCGTCTTGCGCGCGCGGTTGATGGTCCACCCGCGCTTGATGAACGTCGACGACAGCCAGCCGCCGCCGACGCTGCCAATGTCGGCAATCACGTAAATAATGACTAACGGCCAGCCGATTTCGAGAAGATTGAGCCCGTATTGCTCGCGGAAAAAGCTCGGAATCCAGTAGAGATAGAACCACCAGACCGGATCGGTCAGATATTTTCCAATCGCGAACGCGGACGTTTGCCGGTGCGGAACGAGGCGTACCCACGGAACTTTGGCTGCGGGAGGATCAGGCGGATCGCTTTGAATATGGTCCAACTCCGCCTGCGAAACTCTCGGGTGCTCCTGCGGCCGCCGGTACAGCGGCAGCCAGAAAACCAGCCACAAGAACCCGATCGCGCCGGTGATGATAAAGGCCCACCTCCAGCCCCACGTCGCCGCGATCCACGGCACTGTCAACGGAGCGACGATCGCGCCGACGTTAGAGCCCGCATTGAACAGGCCCGTCGCAAACGCGCGCTCCTTCTTCGGAAACCACTCGGCCACCGTCTTGATCGCCGCGGGAAAGTTTCCCGCTTCGCCAATGCCCAACGCCGCGCGTGCGACGCCGAAGCCGAAAGGCGTGCGCGCCAGTGCATGGCCCATCGCCGCCAGGCTCCACCAGATGAGGGCCAGTGCATAGCCGGCTCGCGTGCCGATGCGATCCATCAAGCGGCCGGCGAGGAGAAGTCCGAATGCGTACGCCGCGTTGAAAGCGGCGACGATGTTTCCGTAGTCGACCTCGGTCCAGCCAATCGCAACTTTCAGATCTTTTGACAGGATGCCGAGCACCTGGCGATCGACGTAGTTGACCGTGGTGGCGAAGAACAGCAGGGCGCAAATGACCCAGCGATAACGGCCGATTCGCTGGCCCACTGTCTCAACGGAAACGGCAGATCCGCGACTGGCAATCTCACTTGCTTCCATACTGGTCGACTCCTCGAGTTAGTTTTTGACCACGGATCGGAATTTTTTATTGATTGACGCCACTTGCCAGGAAGCCGCCATCAACGGCGATGATCTCGCCGGTGACGAAACTCGCCGCGTCCGAAGCCAGGAAGATGGCCGCGCCCGCGAGCTCGTCTACGTTGCCGAAGCGACGCATCGGCGTGCGCAACAGAAACTCGCGGCCGCGCTCCGTCTCGTCGAGTAGCTTCGTGTTGAGTGCGGTGCGAAAGACGCCGGGCGCGATCGCGTTGACGCGAACGCCGCGGTTGGACCACTCGACGGCCAGCGACTTCGTCAGCGAACCGACCGCTGCCTTGCTGGCGGAGTAAGCCGCCACCTCGTGCAGCGCGACGAAGGTCGAGAGCGACGCGATGTTGATGATGCTACCCGACTCGCGTTCGAGCATGTGCCTGCCAAAAACCTGGCAAGCGCGAAGCGTCCCGGTCAGGTTTGTATCGATGATGGCGTCCCAGTCGTCTTCCGTGAAATCAATAGTGGGCGCGCGCTTTGTCCGGCCGGCGGAGTTCACCAGGACGTCGACCTTACCGAACGCTTGGATCGCCTCGGTCAACACGCGCTCCAGCGAAGCGCGGTCAGAAACGTCGGACGCGATACGCAACGAGCGCCGGCCGAACTGTTCGATCTCGCCCGCCGCCGCCTCAACCTGTTCCGGGCGGCGAGAAGTCGGGATTACGTCGGCGCCTGCCTGTGCGAAGCCGTGCGCGATTGCGCGTCCAATGCCGGAAGTGCCGCCGACCACGACGGCCACTTTGCCGTTAAGCTCAAGTGGAGAGTAGGTCATATCAGGGAGAAATATTGGTTAAAGGTTAGACCACTTTTAGACTGTGCGGATACTGTATAACGCCGCTGCTTGGGTATCGTCAAGCACAAAAAGTCGCGTACTGATTTATGATTAGCTTAATTTTTCTTATGCGGTTGCGTAGGAAAATGTTGCTTGTGTAGTGACGGTCTGCGTGGTAAAGTCGTGCTTCATTTCCGAAATTGGTATTACCAAATGTCAGCGACAAGCAAACAAAGCCTTAGGCGCCGTTTCGTGGATGGAAACATCTGGCTTTCGCACGATGCGGTTGACCCGAGCTACCTGGCGAGCCTGCCGGTTCGCGAGCTGCCGTACGAGGTTTTGCCGTCCGAAGACGCCGTTGGACGCGCCATGTTTGAAGAGATCACGCGCGCGGCCGAAGCGAAAGCCAAATCGAAAGATGGCTCGCTGGTGATCGTCATCGTCGGCGGACGCGGCGGCCAGGCGCTGCACCGGCTGCTGGGCGGAATGGCGCAAACGAGCGATCACGACGCGCTGCTCGGCCGTCTTCATGTCTTCACTCAGGACGCGCTCGCGCCTTTGCGAATGAACAACGGCTTGAGCTTCGTCCGCGACTTCGAGCGCCTGCTCGGCGAGGACTTCTTCCGCAAAGTGAAGAGCTTCACGTCGATGCGCACTGACGCGGAGGATCTCGAATCGGAGCTCGCCGCTTACGTCCAACAGCTCGAGTCGTTGGGTGGAATCGATCTGTTCTTCCTCGGTCTCGGTCCCGAAGCCGGCGGAGCTTCGCACTTGTGCTACATCAAGCCCGGCTCCGGCGCGACTTACAACGATATGGCCGGACTGATTCCGATCTCGCAATCGATTCTCGAGCATCACATCAACAAGTTTAAGGCGGGCGGTACGATCGTTACCGAAACTGACGAAACCGAGTGCCGGGCGGCGCAACACATTCTGACACTTGGACCAGCCGCGATACTCGGCGCGCGGCGCGTGGTGCAATCGATCGTCGATGCCGACACCGCTCCGGCGAAGCGCGCGTGTTACCATCACTTGCTG
>DASRIM010000463.1:0-11778 GCA_035649995.1 Pyrinomonadaceae bacterium
CTACGGCCGGCGAGTGTTGCTGTTTATGAAAGACAACGGGTTGGTAGTCGTCAGCGCCGTCGGGTCGCTCGTGCTTGTGGGCGCCATCGTGTATCTGATAGTTGACCGGCGCAGGAACAAGCTTGCGACTACCGAAACCGAGCTCGAGAATGTTGATGCCGCCGAGCTTGAGAATCCTGACTCCGAAAGGGCCGCTGATTGAAATCTGTTCTTAGCCCCATAACCAAAGGACTCACGCGCGTCTCCGAATACTTGATCACGTTCGGCGCTTTTGGCTTGTTTGCCGTCGCATTCCTCGACTCGGCGTTTGTGCCGCTTCCGAGCAGCGCCGACGCGCTGATGCTCCTGCTGTCCACGACTCATCCGAGCTGGATGCTGCTCTACGCGTTCATGGCGACAGCCGGATCGGCGCTCGGTTGCTGGATCCTTTATTTGGTTTCACGACGTGCCGGCGCGCGAGCGCTGCGCAGGTTTTCCGAGGCGAAGCAGCGACGAGTCAAGGGCTGGATCGAACGTTACGACATGGCTGCCGTGCTGGTGGCGACGCTGTTGCCGCCGCCGTTTCCGTTCAAACTGTTCGTCGTTACCGCTGGCGTGTTTCGTTTCAGCCTGGTGCGTTTCATGATCGCGATCGTCGCCGGACGCGCGTTTCGTTTTCTGCTCGAAGGTTATCTGGCCGTGCGTTATGGCGCTGAGGCGAAAGCGATTCTGGCGCAGTACTATCCGTGGATCGGGCTTGGGCTGGCGGTGGCTATTCTGATTTTTGTGGTGGCGCAGCGGCGCGTTATGAAGCGCAGTTCAGCAGAGGCTCCGGCGGAGGTTTTGGAGAGTTAGTTTCTTCCCTGTCGTGCAGCAAACAGAGGTCGGCGAGATCTTTCACGCCGTGAATCTTCTCAGCTTTCGCAAGTAGATGAAGAAAGATCTCGGCGGTCGCCAGTGCGTCGCAGCCGGCGCGATGTCTGCTGGCGATGGAAATCGAGAAGTGGCTGGCGATGGTGTCGAGCCGGTGGTTGAGCAGTTCCGGCAAGACGCGGCGCGACAGTTTTACGGTACACAGGTGCTGGTTCACCATGCGGTGTCCGGGATAGACGCGCGAGATTTCGTGATTGATAAAGTTGGCGTCGAAGTTTGAATTGTGCGCGATGAGCACTGCGTCGCTGACGAAGTCGAGCCACCGTGGCGCGACGTCGGCAAAGACCGGCGCCTGTTTCACCATGTCGTTTGAGATGCCCGTCAACGTCGCGACGAAGCGCGGAATCGGGATCTCCGGATTGACGAGCGAGAGAAACTTATCGACTATGCACCCGTTGCGAATGCGGTAAGCGCCCAGCTCGATGAGACGATTCGGCGGCGTCTTCGCGCCGGTCGCCTCGACGTCCACGACGACAAATTCGAGGTCCTTCAGGAGACGCGATTGGCGATCGTCCTGGAGCAGTTCGACGGTGTGGTTCTCGATTTTGAAACGGCGATCGTTTCTGATTAGATCGGCGACGAGTAAGCCCGCCAGTTCGTCGTCGACATGGGAGAGTTTGAAGACTGCGTCAACGATCTCGGTGGCGGCGGCGCGTCCGCCGGAGCCGGTTAGAAGGTCGATTGTGTCCTGGACCAGGGTCGAATCAGAAACTAAATTCGTATAAGGCGGCATTCGGGCTCGGATTGTAGCACGGAGGACCGTTTATCGAGGTGCGATTTTGAACGCTGACGAGGTAATCAACGAATTCCGAAGGTCCGGCGCGCTGCTGGAAGGTCATTTTCAGCTTACCAGTGGGCTGCACAGCACTGTGTATTTGCAATGTGCGTTGGTGCTTCAGTTCCCGCAGAAGGCGGCGGCGTTTGGCGAAGCGATCGCGCAACGGTTTGCCGGGCAGGGGATTCAGTTAGTGGCCTCGCCGGCGATTGGCGGCATCGTGATCGGACACGAAGTCGCGCGCGCGCTTGGGGCACGGTTTATCTGGACCGAGCGCGAGAGCGGGACGATGACGTTGCGCCGCGGGTTTACTGTTTCGCCGCGCGAGAAGACGCTTGTGGTCGAAGACGTAATCACTACCGGAGGATCGACCCGCGAGACGATCGATGCGCTCGTCGCAGCGGGTGCTGACGTCGCCGGTGCTGCGTCGATCATCGATCGATCCGCAGGGTCGGTCGACGTTGGTGTGCCGCGAGTTGCGCTGGCGTCGTTGAAGGTGTTGTCAGTCGAGCCGGCGGTTTGCGATGCCTGCAAGACGGGCGACGCGGCCGTGAAGCCCGGCAGCCGCAAATCCGCGTGATCCGTGATGAATTACAAGCTGCTGCTTCAGTATGACGGGACAGACTTTCACGGATGGCAGATTCAAGACGGTCTGAGGACGGTGCAAGGTGAGTTGACCGCCGCGCTGTCGCTGATCGACGGCCGCGCCGTTAACGTGCATGGTTCCGGGCGCACGGACGCCGGCGTTCATGCTGAAGGACAAGTCGCGAGTGTCGAGATACAACGCGAGATCACGCCGGAGAAGCTGCGCGCGGCGATCAACGGTAACGTTGGCAAAGACGTGCGCGTGCTCGAGGCCGAAGTAGTCGATCCGGAGTTTCATGCCCGCTATTCCGCGCTCGCGAAGACCTACGTCTATCGCATCGTCAACGCGCCCGTCATCTCGCCGTTCTGGTCGCGTTACGCGCATCAGGAAGGACGCAAACTCGATCTCGATCGCATGCGTTCGGCCGCGGAGTTGTTCCTCGGCGAACATGATTGGACCGCCTTTTCAGCGACGCAGTCAGACGTCGAAGATCGCGTCCGAACCATAGCAGCACTGGAAATCCGTGAATGCTTTGACGAACGGTCGCAAAGTGTTTTGATCGAAATCCGTGTTACCGCGGATGGTTTCGTTCGCTACATGGTCCGCGCGATTGCCGGAACATTAATGGCCGCCGCTCGCAATGAACTCGATAATGAATCGATTTTGGAAGCAATCTCCACCGGCCGGCGGCCGCTGGAGGCGACAACCGCGCCCGCATGTGGATTAACTTTGGTCTCGGTGCGTTATTAATAGGTTAGAATGACTGAGTTTTGTTGATTGGACCTTATGCTTGCTGATTTCACAGGAGTGATACAGAAGGGGACGCGCGAGGAGTCGCTTCTCGCGGCCGTGGCGTGGGACAGACTGCCGCGTCACATAGCGATCATCATGGACGGCAACGGACGTTGGGCCGCGCAGCGCGGTCAACCAAGAATTGCCGGACACAGGGCAGGCGTCGAAGCTGTGCGCGCGGCTGTGGATACCGGCGCGCGGCTAGGTCTCGGAGCACTCACGCTGTACGCATTCTCGACCGAGAACTGGAAGCGCCCGCGTTACGAAGTCGATGCGTTGATGCGCATGTTGCGCCGTTACCTTCGCATCGAGCTCGACGAGATCGATCGGCAGGACATCAGGTTTCAAACAATCGGACGCACCGGCGCGCTCGCCGACAACGTTCGCAAAGAGATCCAGCGCGCGACCGAACGGACCGCGCGCAACAAGGGCATGGTCCTGACCGTCGCGTTGAATTACGGCGGCCGCGCCGAAATCGTCGACGCCGCGCGCGCGGCAGTCAGGCGATTGCTCGACGAAGGCATCCGGCCCGACGAGATCACCGAAGAGCGCATCGCCACCGAGCTTTACACGCGAAACCTTCCGGAGTTGGACCTGCTGGTCAGAACCAGCGGCGAGTTGAGGATTTCAAATTTTCTGCTCTGGCAGAGCGCGTATGCCGAGATCTACGTCACTGACACGCTCTGGCCCGACTTCCGCCGCGTTCACCTGCTCGAAGCGGTCGTCGATTATCAAAGACGAGACCGCAGGTTTGGTGGTTTGAAACTAGTGGTTAACAGGGACCACGGATGAACACAGATCGAAAAACACACGGATGAAACGACTCCTAACGGCGGTCATCGTTCTTCCTTTTCTGATCGCTTCAATTCTTATTTCATGGTTATGGTGGTTATTCGTTCTGCTGGCAGCCGCTTCGATGGTCCTGGCGCTCTGGGAGTTTTACCTGCTCGCCCGCAAGCTGCAACTCAAACCTGATCCGGTTTCCGGTTACGTCGCCGGCGCCGCCCTCATCACGATCTCGCTGCAAAACGAAGCTTTGAGCAATTCTTTGTTGTTCGTCCTGGTGATCATGGTGCTGGTCATCGTGACGCTGGTCGGCGCCATGCTGCGCGGCGCACCGTTCGACAAGATGATCGCTTCCAGCGGCGCGACTGTCCTCGGCGTGCTATACATCGCACTGCTCGGCACGCACCTCGTTCTGATTCGCACCGGTTTCACACCGGACCTGTCGAGACACTTGCTGTCGTTCTTCTTCCTGGTGTTAATGGGCTCAGACGCGGGCGCGTATTACATAGGCCGGGCTTTTGGAAAACACAAACTCGCGCCGAAGATCAGTCCCGGCAAAACGTGGGAAGGTGCCATCGGCGGAGTGGCGGCGGCGCTGGCGATGGCCACGCTCGCGCACTTCTGGTTCTTTCGCGAGCTGCCGTTGAAATGGACGCTGCCGCTGGCTTTCACGATGAGCATCGTCGGCATTTTCGGCGATCTCGTCGAAAGCGCGCTCAAACGCAGCGCGTCGGCAAAAGATGCCGCAAACATCCTGCCCGGTCACGGCGGACTACTCGATCGGTTGGACAGCTTGCTCTTCAACGCGCCGCTCCTTTACTATTTCGCTCTCGTTTACTTCAACATCATTGGCCGATGACCACGAAGAAGATACTTTTGATAGTCGCGAGCGTGGTCATAGTTCTTGGTCTGGTCGTCGCACTGTTCGTAGGCGCCATCGTCGGTTTCGCGCTTTACCAGGTCAGCAACAGCCAGGCGGCGGCGAAGGCGAAGGACTTTCTACGCTCGAGTGAGAAGCTGAAGACGGACATCGGAACGGTGAAAGACTTCGGCAGTATCATTACCGGCAGCGTTGAGGTGGCGGACGGCAACGGTCAGGCAACTTTGCACCTCAAGGTCATCGGCGAACGCGAGACCGTGAACGCATCGGTGCAACTCGTTTATGCAAACCGAGGCGACTGGCGCGTCAGCTCGGCGTCTTACGAGAATAGTGAAGGACAGACAATAGATCTTCTCGACCCCTACGATTCGAAAATATTCGTCCCCCTCCTGATTGCTTAACGGTTCTCATGCACAGTACAGGCGTCGCGATACTTGGCTCAACCGGTTCCATCGGCTGCAACACTCTCCGTGTCGTCGAATCACTAACAACCCAAAGACTCCGCGTGGTCGGACTCGCTGCCGGAACAAATGTTGAACGGCTCGCGGATCAGATCGCGACGCATTTGCCGGAAGTCGTTTCAGTTGACAACGAGACCGCCGCACACGATCTCCGCGCGAAACTGTTTGAACGAAACGTCGATCTCCCGCGCATCGTCACCGGCGAAGCCGGGCTCGTCGAGGTCGCAACGCACCCGGAGGCGGATTGTGTCGTCTCGGCCACGGTTGGCGCGATTGGGTTTGTGCCGACTTTGCGGGCGCTCGAAGCAGGGAAGCGTGTGGCGCTCGCGAATAAAGAGACGCTGGTGATGGCCGGCGAGTTGATGACTCGCGCGGCGCGTAAGTCAGGGGCAGAACTGCTTCCGATCGACTCCGAGCATAACGCGTTGCATCAGTGTTTGCGCGGCGAGTGTCCGGATGAAGTGCGGCGCATCGTGCTGACGGCTTCGGGCGGGCCGTTCCGTACGAAGAACAAAACCGAGATGAAGCAGGCGACTGTCGCGGAAGCAATGCGCCATCCGACGTGGAACATGGGCGCGAAGATCACGATCGATTCCGCCACGTTGATGAACAAGGGGTTGGAAGTGATCGAGGCGCACTGGTTGTTTGGCTTCGGACCGGAGCAGATCGACATCCTCGTGCATCCTGAGTCGGTAGTGCACTCGATGATCGAGATGATCGACGGCTCGGTGATTGCGCAGATGGGCGTCACGGATATGCGCCACGCGATTCAGTACGCGCTTACGTATCCCGAGCGGCACGAGTGCCAGTTGCCGCCGCTGGATCTGACGTCGATTTCAGGTCTGCACTTCGAAGCGCCGGATCTGGATCGTTTCCCGTGCATCGCGCTCGCGTATCGCGCCCTTCGCGAAGGCGGGACGTTGCCGGCGGCGATGAATGCGGCGAATGAGGAAGCTGTTGGGGCTTTTATAGACGAGCGGATCTGTTTGACCGAGATCGCGGCCGTCATCGAATCCGTGATGGACGCGCACAGGAATGAGCCCGTCGTCGACATCGAAACCATCCTCGCGGCCGATCACGCCGCGCGCCTCGCAGCCCAGGCGGAAATCGAAAAACGAGCGAAAGCAACGGTTTAAGTTGAGGGACGATTTGTTTGACGGACTACTTCTACGGCGCGTACACTCGCTGTGCAACCTGACTCGGAAAGGCCGAGTCTAAGGTTGGTTGTTTACAGGTTGTTTCGGGGGAAAATCTTAGGGATAAAGGTCTTTAATGGATTTTATAATCTATCCGCTCGCTTTCATCTTCATACTCGGATCGGCAGTTGTTCTTCACGAGTTTGGCCACTTTATCGTCGCCAAACTCTTCAAGATTCGAGTCGAGACCTTTTCCGTTGGATTTGGCCCGCGTCTCTTCGGCAAGAAGTGGGGTCACACTGACTATCGCATCTCAGCAATTCCCCTCGGCGGCTACGTAAAACTCGGCGGCGACGAATCGAACGCGCCCCTCGAAGGCGCCAGCGCACCGGACATTCCGCCCGAGGAGATGTTCAACCTGCGCCCGCGTTGGCAGCGCGTACTCGTCGCGCTCGCAGGCCCGGTGATGAACATTCTGACCGCGCTCGCGATCCCGTTCACGGCGGCGATGATGTACGGCGTGCCGGCAACACCGGCTCCCGTTGTTTACTACGTGATGCAAGGCGGCGCGGCTGAGCAGGCCGGCCTCAAGGCCGGCGATCGAATCATCTCGTTCAACGGAACTGAACATCCCTCGTGGGACGTCATCAACGGCGACGCGCTGTTGTCACCCGGCCGGCCGATGCCGATGATCATCAATCGCGACGGTTCGGAGCTTTCACTGACGATCACGCCTACCTCGCGTACGGAGAATGGCGAGACTGCCGGGTTCCTCGATTTCATTCCTGATTACGGCGGCTTGCCGGTCATCGTCGGCGACGTTTTCAACGGCTCTCCCGCTGACGAAACCGGATTAAAAACAGGCGATCGTCTGGTTACCGTCGGGAACGAGCAGGTCAAGAGTGCGATGCAGGTCACTGAGTACGTCCGCACTCACGGCGGCCAGGTACCGATCACGGTTGAGCGGAATGGGCAAATGGTCCAACTCACCACGCCTGAGCGCCGTATGGAAGGCACGAAGCTCGGTTTCAGGGTTGGCGAACAGTACCCGCTTCACGACGCGACGGTTGCGTCGGCCGCGAAGTACGCCTACGACACAAACATCCAGATTCTTCGTCTGACCGGGAAGGCGCTCGGACAGGTCTTCACCGGCCAACGTTCCGTTCGAAACACGCTTTCCGGACCGATCGGAATCTACCAGGCAGCCCAGAAATCCGTAGAACGGCTTGGCTGGGACGGCGTGTTCGGAATGCTCGGTTTCCTGAGCCTTAACCTCGGTATCTTCAACCTCCTGCCGATTCCAGTGCTCGACGGCGGCGCGATTTTCCTGCTGTTAATCGAAGGATTGCTCGCCCTCATAGGTTTATCGATCTCCACGGCGGTCCGCGATCGTATACAGCAAGTGGGCTTCGTCATGGTCTTGATGTTGATGGTCTTCGTAATCGGCAACGACCTGATCAAGACCTTTGGAGGAAGTTCCGAGCCGGAGAAACCGCCGGCTGCGACTTCCGCGCCCTCGAAGTAGATGCGCAAATCACGACCAGTTCAGGTTAAGCACGTTCAAATCGGCGGCGGTGCGCCTGTGTCGATCCAGTCGATGACGAAGACCGACACCGCCGATGTCGGCGCGACCGTGGCGCAGATCGAAGAGATGGTTCGCGCCGGCTGCGAGATCGTCCGCGTGGCAGTGCCGGACAACGATGCAGCCGTGGCGTTGAAAGAGATTCGCAAGCGCGTCCCGAACGTTCCGCTCGTCGCCGACATTCACTTCCATTACAAACTCGCGTTGATGGCGCTCGAAGCCGGCATCGACAAGCTGCGGCTGAACCCGGGAAACATCGGCGCGCACGATCGCATTCGACAAGTCGTGCGGGCGGCGCAGTCTCAGAAAGTTCCGATTCGGATCGGCGTCAACGGCGGGTCACTGGAAAAGGATCTGCTCAAGCAGTACGGAACCGCGACGCCGGAAGCGATGGTCGAGTCGGCATTGCGCCACATCCGCATCCTCGAAGATCTCGACTTCACCGACATCATCATCTCGCTGAAAGCTTCGGACGTACACCGGACAGTCGCCGCGTATCGCCTGCTGGCTGAAAAGGTCGATTACCCGTTTCATCTCGGCGTCACGGAAGCAGGAACTTCGTTCAGCGGCACGGTTAAGTCGTCCATCGGTCTCGGCATACTGCTGCACGAAGGGATCGGCGACACGATCCGTGTCTCGCTTGCGGCGGAGCCGCAGGAAGAGGTTCGCGTCGCATGGGAGATCGTGAAGTCTCTCGGGTTGCGAACGCGCGGAGTTACGGTGGTTGCTTGTCCGACTTGCGGCCGGCTCGACGTCGACAACTTCGTCGGCATCGTGACCGAGATCGAACGGCGGTTGGCCCACATCGAGGAGCCGCTGCACCTGTCGATCATGGGCTGCGCGGTGAATGGCCCAGGCGAGGCCCACGACTCTCAACTCGGAATCACGTTCGGACGCGGCGTGGGAATGATCTTCAAAGACGGCGTGCCTATGCGCAAAGTCGCGGGCGAGGACATCGTCGAGGCTTTCGTGATGGAAACCGAGAAGCTGCTCGCCGAAATCAAACCACAGGTTTAACGGATTTTCGGCCGCTTTTGCGCGGCGACCTCGCCTGCCATCGTCAGGAATAGCGCGTCGGTCGTTATCTTACGATTCACGTTGACGATCAACTGCTCGCGCACGTCCTCGATCTGCAAGATCCAATTCGCTGCACGGCTCGGATCGAGCTCCTCGCTAATCGGTTGCAGCTCACTCAACAGATCCTCATTCACTAACTGCGACGATTTAACGCCGAGCGACAACATCCACGCGTCGCGAATCAACGTCTCCAAAACGTCGAGCCGGTCTTCGAACTCGTCTTTGTACTGAGCCTCGTTGAGCTGTTCCGCGGAGCGAAGCAACTCCGCGCGGTTGTTGCTGACGACGAGCGCGTTGAGCACTTTGAGCATCGCTTTGCGCTGCGACGTGAACGTCACGAGATCGCCGGCCATCGCGCGGCCCATGCTGCCGCCGGCGGCGCGTGCGCGCACGCGCGCGGTTTTCTTGTCGAAGTTGTTCCTGGTGAGTTGAGTTTCGATCTCGTCGGGCGTGAGCGGCGCGAAACGGATCATCTGGCAGCGCGAGAGTATCGTCGGCAACAACATCGCGGGCCGTGCGGTGATCAGGATCAGATACGACGTGCGCGGTGGTTCTTCGAGAACTTTGAGCAGCGCGTTGGCAGAGGCGTCGTTGAGTTTGTCGGCTTCGTCGATCAGAAACATGCGCGCCTTGCCTTCGAACGGGCGGAAGTTCGCTTCTTTCTCGATCTGTCGCATCTGCTCGACGCGCAGCACGCGTCGCGGCGCGACTACGAGCCCGACGTCAGGATGATCCGTCCAGATGATCTGGTTCCACTCGTCGGCGTCTTCACGTTCAGGATAATTGAGCTTCCCGATGCGCGTGCAGGCGGAGCACTGGCCGCAAGCCTCGCCGTCACGCGGCGTGCGGCAGTTCAACGTGCGCGCGATTTCCAGCGCGAATAGTTTCTTGCCGACGCCTTCTTCGCCCGCAAAAAGCAATGCGCCGGGAAGCCGCCCGGAGTCGAGCATCCGCTTCAGCACTTCTTTCACACGTGAGTTTCCGGCGATTTGATCGAACATCAGTCTCTCCGGCTTTTTAGAAAAGGAACAACGATATCTTTCACGCGTTCGTGCGTGAGCTCGACTGGACCACTACTGTCAACCAGCTTCACGCGCTCCGGTTCAGCGCCCGCGATTCGTAGATACGCGTCGCGGACGCGGGCATGAAACTCGGCGTCTTCGATGTCGAGCCGGTCGCGGCCGGACTTGGTCGAGGATTTGCCGGTCGAGCGGCGAGTGGTGCGGTTAGTTGACTCGTCGATTCCGAGATCGAAAAGCACGGTCAGATCCGGTTTCAAACCTTCGGTAGCGAGTTGCACGATCTCGCTGATCAACTCCGGAGAAAAGCCGCGTCCCGCGCCCTGGTATGCGACCGTCGCATCGGCGTAGCGATCCGAGATGACGATTCTTCCGGCTTCGAGTGAGGGACGGATTACCCGTCGCACGTGCTGGGCGCGGTCGGCCGCGAAAACGAGCAGTTCTGTAAGCGGATCCACTTCCTCCGATGCGTCGAGCAGTGCGGCCCTTAGCCGCAGCCCGACGGGCGTTCCGCCGGGTTCGCGTGTAATTAGCGGGTTCAGCCCGTGGGCGCGCAGGAAATTGTTGAGTAAGCGCAGTTGAGTGGATTTCCCACTGCCGTC
The DNA here is from genome assembly GCA_035649995.1 of Pyrinomonadaceae bacterium. Lineage (GTDB taxonomy): Bacteria > Acidobacteriota > Blastocatellia > Pyrinomonadales > Pyrinomonadaceae > PSRF01. The sequence goes on from DASRIM010000463.1 coordinate 10,609, forward strand.
AATACCTTCGAAGGTAATGAAAGTTCCAGGCACAAAAGTCCTCTATTTTTGGTAATGAAACACGGATCGCTGAATAAAGCCGAGAGAGTTTAAACGAATGTCACGCCTCAGGCGAGTTTGCATCGCGGACGTCGCGGGCGTGGGCTTCGGCGCCGGTCTGCGAATGCAGATCGCCGGTATTCCGCCGGGCTTGAGAGATCGTCGAGATGGCGTGTTTGAAGATGAGTTGCTCCTGAGATCCGGACTCCAACAGCACCGAAAACTTGTCAAAGCTCCTGATTCGGCCAGTTAGCTTCGCGCCGTTCAGCAGATACACGACGACAGAAGTCTTCTCGCGGCGGACCGTGTTAAGAAACGCGTCCTGAATATTCTGCGGTGCCTGTTTGCCGTCCGACATGTTTGAAACCCGGAATGCCCGGAATGAAAGCGCGGTTGCAATCAGATTACAACAGCGATCTGTGACTGACAAGAGATTGACGTAGATGTGAGAGAAACATGATTATTTGGACCGCGTTCGACCTCCGATGGCCGCTAAAACTGACGGCAAAATGTCTTTTTCCTCACCAAAACCGTCGAACCATTCGACTCCGGCTTCATGGCGAAACCATGTCAACTGCCGTTTTGCATAGTGACGCACGTCCAGCTTGGTCTGGTTGATGGCGCTCGGGAGGTCTCGTTGGCCCTGTAAAAATTCGACCACGCGGCGATAGCCGTGGGCGCCCAATGCGTTCGAATTGGGCGGAAAACCGCGCTTTAGCAGGTCCTGAACTTCGTCGACCAGTCCGGCCGCGAAGTGCGCCTCCGTACGTTCATTGATGCGCCGGTACAACTCCGCACGAGGCGGATTGAGCGCAAGGATGCGCAGCCGGCGGGCGCTTTCAGGCGGATCCGGGCGTTGGCCCTTTTGGTCCATGATCGAGCGTCCGGTCTGTAAATAGACTTCGATTGCGCGTTGCACGCGAGGCCAGTCGCGGGGAAAGAGTTGCTCGGCCGCCGCGGGATCGAAGCGACGCAGGACCCGGTGAAGGTGTTCCGGACCGCGTCGCTCGCGAATGTCGTTGAGGCGGCGGCGAAGCATCTCGTCTGTTTGCGGGCTTTCGAAAAACGGCTGACGCAGCGCGCGCAAGTAAAAGCCAGTGCCGCCGACGAGCAAAGGGATGCGGCCGCGAC
>DASRIM010000464.1:0-4353 GCA_035649995.1 Pyrinomonadaceae bacterium
GTACGGCAGTGGTCAACTCCGTCTCCGTCGCGTTGTTAATCGGCGGGTTGCTGGGACTGGGCTTGAGCGCACTGGCCGCGGCTCGGCCCGACTGGTTTGGTTTTGTTTCCGCCAATCTGATCCGCATAGCCGCCGCGTCGATTCCGTCTCAACTGATCACGCTGATGGGGCTCAATATACTGCTCGCGGTCGGAAAGATTCGTGCGTTCAACTTGCTGGACCTCGCGGGCCAGTCGTTCGTGCTGGTCAATGCTCTCGTGGCGCTCATTGTTTTAAAACACGGATTGGCGACGCTCGTGGTTCTGAACACGGCGGCGGCGATTTTAGTGAGTGTAGTTGTAGTTGCTTTGATCGTGATCGCCTCGCGGAAACTCGCGCGTTCAGACTGGCGCGCCGATCTATCGCTGCTGGGCCAGATGATCCGTTACGGCGTCAAGTTTCACATTTCGATTCTCGCGGGCGCGATCATCTTTCGCGCTGACTTGCTCGTGGTGAATCACTTTCGCGGCGCTGACGAGGCGGGTGTTTACAGTGTCGCGACGCAGTTTGGAACGTTGCTGATGTTGCTGCCGAGCGTGATCGCGACGATGCTGTTTCCGCGCGTAACCGCGGAGCAGGACGCACGCGGGGAAACGACTGCGCTGGTGACGAGATACACGGCGCTGATCACTTTCTTCTGCTGCCTGGCGGCGGCGCCGTTTAGTTTTTTGTTGCCGCTGATCTACGGTTCGGCTTTTACGGACGCGACCTGGCTCTTGTTGATTCTGTTGCCGGGCGTTTATCTGGTCGGGATTGAGTCGGTGCTGGTCCAACATTTCAACGCGATGGGCGTGCCGCGCGCGATTCCCGTCTACTGGGTCATCACGCTCATCGTTAACTTGTTAATGGTGTTCTATCTCGTGCCGCGGCTTGGAGCGCAGGGTGCGGCGATCGCGTCGACGTTGAGTTACGCGTTGATCTTCGCGCTCGTCGCTCGTCACTTCCTCGCCGCGACGGGCCTTTCAGTCTTTACGAAAACGGTGCGCGGATGAAAGTCGTGCTGCTTGCGCTCAGTGGCGACTCTGCTTGCGACAAACTCGCCTCGCTGTATCCGGATGCTTCGATCGAATCGATCTCACGCACTGAATTTGAGACCGGAAGCGTGATGAAACGACTCGCGTCGTTGCGGGCGCGGCGGCCTGACGTGTTTGCGATCGCGACGGAACGTCTTGCGTGGCAACGAGGGCAGGAACTGTTCATGCTCTTCGGCGCGCTGGCAGGCGCGCGCGAGTCTGTGATGATTGACGCGCACGGTGGAATGCGGCGCGCTTCACGCTTCGAGCTTCTCGCTGGAGCGCCGGCGGTCGTCGCGGACGAAGCGGTGACGGGTTTGGTGGACTTGATTCAGTCGAAACGTGAGCTGCTGTCACTCGAGCATGAAAGACACGAGTTTTCGTTGACGAGAACTGACCATCCGCGGGTGATTTATCTGCGGTCAACGCCTGGGCCGGGAACGCAGGCGGGCGGCGCCGCGAGTCACATCAAGGGCGTCGTCGCGGCGCTGACGGGGCTCGGGGTGCACGTCGAGATCATCAGCAACGACGCTATCGCCGGTCTGGACACAGCGAAGCTCACGATCGTGCCGCCTGAAACTGCCGGCGCCACGCGGGCGCTTTTCGACATTCATAACAACCTCGTCTTTACGCGCGCGGCCGTTCAGCTCATCGAACAAGCAGCGCCTGATTTCATCTATCAACGTTATGCGCGTTTCAGTTGGGCGGGCGTAGTGGCCGCGCGGCGTGTGCAGCGGCCGCTGTTTCTCGAGTACAACGGATCCGAAGTTTGGGTTGGACGGCATTGGGACCATGTCGGCAGTCTCGATCTGCTCGAGCGCTATGAGCGATTGAACCTTCGAGCAGCGGCGCGTATTTTTGTGGTCTCTGACGTGGAACGCCGGAACCTCGAAGCGCGCGGCGTCCCGGCGGAGAAGATCGTGGTGAATCCGAATGGCGTCGATGCTGAACGGTTTCGGCCGGGTATCGGTGGCGCGTTGTTGCGAAAGGAGCTCGGGATTGGCGAGCGGGAAGTTGTCGCCGGTTTTGTCGGCACGTTCGGGCCGTGGCACGGCGTCGTCCAGCTTGCTGAGGCGATAAAGCGCGTACCGTCAGCTGCGCGGTTTTTGCTGGTTGGGAGCGGCAGTTTGCACGCAGAGGTTGAGCGGGTTTTGCGGGCTGAAACCGAGTCGGGGCGAGTGATCTTCACGGGCACGGTCGCGCACGAGCGCGTGCCGCAGTTGCTGGACGCTTGCGATATTCTTGTGTCGCCTCATATACCACTCGCCGACGGCAGCGACTTTTTCGGCTCGCCTACGAAAGTGTTTGAATACATGGCGATGGGGAAAGGGATCGTCGCCAGTCGCCTGGGACAGATCGGCGAAGTGCTGGAGGCTGACGAAACGGCGCTGCTCGTCGAGCCGGGAAACGTCGACGAGCTCGCACGCGCGATTGTGAAACTGATCGACTCGTCTGACCTGCGAGCCCAGCTCGGCGCCCAGGCCCGCGAAGTCGCTTTGCGAAAACACACGTGGCAGCACAACGCCCGCCGCGTGTTGGAAGCGTTCGAATCGCTTTGACCATTTGTCGCCCGCGAGCGGAACGTCAGTGGAAAGGAATTTTTCAAGTTTCCTTTACCATGTGTTTCTCGTTTGCGGGAAACTCATCAAGTAGAAAACCGTGAGCATTCTGGCTGAGGAAAAACTTCGGGCGCGCGAACAGTGGGGGCAGGATCCGTGTGGCGCCGAATACGTTCGCGAACACGAGCTCGGGACGCGCGAGTTCTTCGATAACGTCGAGCGCCATCGATACACGGAGTACGCTCCATGGATGCCGCGATTGATGGAGTTTGATAAGTTTCAAGGCCGCCGTTTGCTCGAGATCGGCTGCGGCATGGGCACCGACCTGCTTCAATTCGCACGCGGCGGCGCGCGTTGCACCGGCATCGATCTGACGCCGCGCTCCGTCGAGATCACTCGCCACCGTTTCGCACTTTACGGCGCCCGCGGCTCGTTTATGATCTCCGACGGCGAGCGCCTCCCGTTCCGCTCCGAGAGTTTCGACGTGGTCTACTCGAACGGCGTACTGCACCACACGCCTGACACAGCCGGCGCGATACGCGAGGTGCATCGCGTCCTGCGCCCCGACGGCGTCGCGAAAGTGATGCTGTACCATCGCAACTCGTTGAACTACTGGTTCGAGATCGTTTTGCGGCGCGGACTGCTGGGGTTTGAGTTTTTACGCGGACGCTCGGCGGAAGAGATAATGAGCCGCGTCGTCGAGCACAGCGATCACGACGCGCGCCCGCTTGTTAAAGTCTACAGCCGCGCGCAGACGCGAACGCTCTTCAGTTCGTTTCGCAACGTCGCGATCGACGTCGAACAGTTGACGCGCGCGGAGCTTCGCTTTCTTTCGCCGCTCGTTTCGGAGAGCATGTTCGAACGGCTGCGAAAGCGGATCGGTTGGAACGTTATCGTTACGGCAACGAAATAAGATGCTACTTTCAGTCGTCGTCCCCTGCTACAACGAAGAAGCCGTGCTGCACGCGGCTCACGAACGGCTCACGTCCGTGCTCGCCCGCATGCCGGCGCTCGACTACGAGCTCATCTTCGTTAACGACGGCAGCCGCGACGACACGCAGTTGATACTCACTCAACTACAGCTCGTCGACCCACACGTGCGCGTGCTGCTGCTGTCGCGCAACTTCGGTCACCAGATCGCCGTCACTGCCGGCCTTGAAGAAGCCGCCGGCGACGCCGTCGTAATCATCGACGCCGACTTGCAAGACCCGCCGGAAGTGATTCCGCAAATGGTCGCACTCTGGCGCGAAGGCAACGACGTCGTTTACGGCGTTCGCGTCGATCGCCAGGGCGAAAGCGCGTTCAAGCTGTGGACGGCGAAAGTCTTTTATCGCCTGATCAACCGCCTCTCAGAAACGAAGATGCCGTTCGACGCCGGCGACTTCCGGCTGCTCGATCGGCGCGTCGTCGAAGTCATCAACTCGATGCCGGAACGAGCACGGTTTCTGCGTGGCATGGTGAGCTGGGCCGGCTTCCGTCAGGTCGAACTACCCTACGAACGCGCCCCGCGTCACGCCGGCGAAAGCAAGTACCCGCTGCGAAAGATGGTGCACTTCGCGATGGACGGAATCATCTCGTTCTCGCTCGTGCCGTTGAAGCTGGCGATATGGACCGGGTTCCTCGCGATCTGGATCGCCGTTGCCGGAATCATCGTCGCGATCATCGATCGAATGCTCGATAAGAATTTGACTCGCGGTTGGGCGTCGCTGTTTGTCGCGGTGTTGTTCATGGGCGGAGTTCAA